>NZ_JBVVPN010000012.1:0-185733 GCF_055811035.1 Bradyrhizobium sp. MI1.10 | reverse complement strand
ATCTCGTCATTGCGCGCGCAGCTAAGAAATCCAGAATCTTTCCGCCTTGACAGACTGGATTGCTTCGCTGCGCTCGCAATGACGCTTGAACAAGTACAGGAGTAAAATAGTTGTCTCAAGACCTGATCCGAGAAACCGCTTGCGCCGTGGTCGACAAGCTGCGGTCCGGCGACGTCTCGCCGCTGGAACTGTTGGATGTGCTGGAGAAGCGTATCGGCGAAGTCGACGGCAAGGTCAACGCGCTGCCGACGCTGTGCTTCGATCGCGCGCGGGATAGCGCAAAGGCGCTGATGCGGAAGCCGGCCGGTGCGCGCGGATTACTCGCAGGCCTGCCGGTGCCGATCAAGGATCTGACCGACGTTGCTGGCGTGCTGAACACCCAGGGCTCGCCGATCTTCAAGGACAATGTGCCCAAACAGTCCGACCTCATGGTGGAGAACCTCGAAGGTAACGGCGCGGTCGTCTATGCCAAGTCGAACACGCCGGAATTCGGTGCGGGCGCCAACACCTTCAACGAGGTGTTCGGCGCAACGCTCAATCCCTGGGATACGTCCAAGTCGGCAGCCGGCTCGTCAGGCGGCGCGGCCGTTGCGCTCGCCACCGGCATGGCCTGGCTCGCGCAGGGCTCCGACATGGGCGGCAGTCTGCGCAGTCCGGCAGCTTTCTGCGGCGTCGTGGGGATGCGGCCGAGCATCGGCCGGGTCGCGCATACTCCAAAATCAGCCATCGATCGTAATCTCGGCGTCGTCGGTCCGATGGCACGCAACGTCGAGGATCTCGCGCTGCTGCTCGACGCCATGAGCGGCGACTATGCCGCCGATCCGCTGTCGCTGCCGGCGCCGTTGACCTCGTTTCTCTCGGCGGCGCAGTCAGGCAGCAAACCGAAGCGCATCGCCTACTCGCCAGACCTCGGTATCACGCCGGTCGATCCCGAAGTCAAAGCAATCACGCGAAAGGCGGCGGAACGCTTTGCCGAAGCCGGCGTCATCGTCGAGGAGGCACATCCGGACTGGCGCGAGGCGCATGAGTGCTTCCACGTGCTGCGCGCGTTCGACTTCGCGATCAGCAAGGCACAGCTGCTGCGCACCAAGCGCGACCTGCTCAAGCCCGAAGTGATCTGGAACATCGAGGAAGGCCTCAAGCTCACGATCGAGCAACTCGAACGCGCCGAGGCGCAGCGCGTCGGCATGACCGCGCGTGCGGTCGAGTTCTTCAAGAGCTACGATCTGCTGCTGGTACCGACCACCATCGTGCCGCCCTTCCCGATCGAGCACCGCTATGTCGCCGAATGCGCCGGCAAGAAGTTCGACAATTACGTCGAGTGGCTCGGCATCGTCTATGCGATCACGCTCGCCTGCTGTCCCGCGCTTTCGCTGCCCTGCGGCTTCACGGCGTCGGGCCTGCCGGTCGGACTGCAGGTCGTCGGGGCTCCGCGCGCTGATGCGCAGGTGATCGCCGGCGCGAAGACGCTGGAGGATATCTTGGGCGTGCGTGGCACGACGCCAATTGATCCGCGGGTGAAGAACTAGGTCTCCGCTCTCGTGCCCCGGATGCGGCGCAGCGTTTCGCGTAGCACCTTGTCCGGGACAAGAGAGATACTCACCTTTCGCTTGCCGCCTCCAGGCTCCGGCTATACCGCGACATCGCGAAGCAGAAGACAAAATAGATCCCGGCGACGAAGATGTAGACTTCGACGGAGAATTGCTGCCACGCCGGATCGATGATCGCGGTCTTGGCCGTCGTCAGCAGGTCGAAGATACCGATGATCAGGACCAGGCTGGTGTCCTTGAAGAACGCGATGAAGGTGTTGACCAGCGGCGGGATGACGTGACGGATCGCCTGCGGCAGGACGATCAGCCGGTTCTTGCGCCAGTATGACAACCCGAGCGCATCGGCGGCCTCGTATTGCCCGCGGGGCACGGCCTGGAGGCCGCCGCGAATGACTTCGGCAAGATAGGCACCCGCGAACAGGATGATCGCGACCTGCGCGCGCAGGAGCTTGTCGATGTTGAATCCGTTCGGCATGAACAGCGGAAACATCACGCTCGCCATGAACAGCAGACTGACCAGAGGCACGCCGCGGATCAGCTCGACATAGAGCACGCTGAGCGAGCGGATCGCCGGCAGTTTTGAGCGCCGGCCGAGTGCGACCAGGATGCCGAGCGGGAAGCCGAAAGCCAGACCAAAGGTCGCCAGGATCAGCGTCACCGGGAGGCCGCCCCAACGGTCCTGCGAGACGAACGACAGGCCGAGTATGCCGCCCCACATCAGCATGCTGATCAGCGCGAGAGCGGCGATCCAGAGATAGGCCAGCTCGCGCCGCCATAAGGCGCGGCGGGTGGAGAGATAGAACAGGGCGATGAACAGCAGCACCGCCAGCGCCGGCCGCCACTGCTCGTCGAACGGATAGGTGCCAAACAGGATGAAGCGGTATTTCTCGGGGATGATCGCCCAGCATGCACCGACGCCGCGTACCGCGCGGCAGGCGCTGGAATCGTTCGCCGGGGTGAGCCAGACCGCATTGGCGATGCCCCACTGCGCGAAGCTAAAGAGGCCCTTTGCGAGCACTGCCAGCAACACGACCGAGAGAATGCCGTTCGGGATAGACGAGAACAAATTGGTGCGCAGCCAGCGCAGCACCGGATTGCCGATCTGCGGGCGGCGGGCGGCGCGCGGTACTTCCGGAATGTCGGCGATCGCCGTCATGTCAGCGCTCCACCAGCGCGATGCGCGAATTGTACCAGTTCATGAAGAAGCTGATGCCGAGGCTGATGGTGAGAAACACCGCCATGATCAAAGCAATGGCCTCGATCGCCTGGCCGGTCTGGTTCAGCGTCGTGTTGGCGATCGAGACCACGTCCTGATAGCCGATCGCCACCGCGAGCGAGGAGTTCTTGGTCAGGTTGAGGTACTGGCTCGTCATTGGGGGCACGATGACGCGTAGCGCCTGTGGCAGGATGATCTGCCGCAGCATGAAGCTCCGGCGCAGTCCCAGCGCATTGGCGGCATCCCACTGGCCGCGCGGCACCGACTGGATGCCGCTGCGCACGATCTCGGCGATGAAGGCCGAGGTGTAGGTGACGAGCGCGATCAGCAACGCGAAATATTCCGGCGCGAGCGTCAGCCCGCCGACGAAGTTGAAGCCGCGCAACTCCGGCCATTCGATCGTCCAGGACACGCCGAGAAGCACGGACACCGCCGCAGGCAGCACAACAAGCAAGCCGAGTCCAAAAGGCCAGGACGGCCGCGGCTTGCCGTCGCGCATTTGCTGCGCGATGAGCCGCCGCCGGATGACGTAGAACACGACAAGCCCGAACACTGCCGCGCCGAGCACGCAAAGCTGCGGCGTCCCGATCGGAATCGCCGGCAGGATCAACCCGCGATTGGACAGGAACACTCCCTCGATCGGCCGCCATGCCGCGCGCGCTGCCGGCAGCGCCTGCATCAGCACGTACCAGAACAGGAGCTGGAGCAGCAGCGGGATGTCGCGGAGCGTTTCGACATACACTGCGGCGAGCCGCGACAGCAGCCAATTGGCCGACAGCCGCGAGATGCCGATCACCGTGCCCAGGATGGTTGCAAGCACGATTCCGATCACGGCAACGCGCAGGGTGTTGGCGATGCCGACGACGAAGGCCCAGAGATATGAGTCTCTCGGATTGTAGGCGAGCAGGCTGTCGGAGATGGGCATGCCGGCCTCACGGCCGAGGAAGGCAAAACCGGTCGTAATGCGGCGCGCGGAGAGATTGGTGACCGTGTTGGACCAGAGAAAGGCGATGACCGCGACTGCGATCCCGACCACCAGGGCCTGCCAGAACAGGCCTTTCAGCTCGCGTTGTCCGAAAGCGCCGAAGAAGCGGCGGCGCGGCGGCGGTCTCGGAGCGTCTGACGTCACAGCACAAAAATCCTTCTCAAGACGGCGATTTCCGGCGGCGTACGTCAACTGTTGCACCAAACTCTACTTCGTGCAACAATTGTTTCATGGCCGAGCCCGCGAAATCCTCGCCGCTGAGCGAACTGCGCATTGCATTGCCATCGCTTCCGATGCGGTTGCAGGAGGTCGGGCGTTTCGTCGCGGCCAACGATTACGACGCCACCACGCGTTCGATGCGCGATCTCGCGGCGGTTGCCGGCGCCGATCCCGCCGCGTTCACGCGGCTTGCCAAAGCGATCGGTTATTCGGGCTGGGATGAATTGCGCGCGGCGTTGACGGAGGCGCGGCGCCCCTCGCAGATCGCGCCCTTCTCCGGCCGCGCCAGGAGCCGCCGCCACGGCCCGAACGCCGATGTCGCGCTCGTCACCGACAAGCTCGAGGCCGAGGCCGCCGGCCTTCCGCGCATCCCGGCCCAGCCGATTGCCGAGGCGGCGCGCGCGCTCCACGACGCCAAGCGGATCTGGATCACCGGCTACCGAAGCTGCCGCAGCGTCGCGGAACTGCTGAATTACGAGCTCCGGCTGTTTCGTCCCGAACAGGTGCAACTCGTCGGCGCGTCCGGCCCCGACGATCTCGACCTCGGCGCATTCCGGCCCGGCGAAGCTGTCATCGTCATCGGCTTCATGCCCTACACACATGCCAGTGTCCGGGTCGCGCAGGCCGCCTATCGTGCCGGCGCGGCCCTGATCGCGATCGCCGATAGCTCTTCGGCGCCGATGGCTGAAGGCGCCGACCACGTGCTGCTGTTCGAAGCGGCTTCCTCTCCCGGCTTTTTCCCGAGCCTGACCGGCGCCATTGCGATCGCCCAATCGCTCGCGGCCGTGACGTTCTCGCTCGGCGGCACGGCCGCGAAGAAGCGCCTGGAGAATACCGAGGCGCGGCTGGCCGCGGCTTCAACTTACGTATCAGAGAAAGGTTGACCCATGGCCGCTCGCACCAGCCGCGTGCTGCATCGCTCGCTGCGCGAAACGCCGCCCAAGGCAATCGGCGGCGAAGGCGTCTATCTCTTTGCCGAGGACGGACGCCGCGTGATCGATGCCTCCGGCGGCGCGGCGGTCTCTTGCCTTGGCCACCAGCATCCACGCGTCATCGCGGCGCTGACGAAGCAGGCCTCGACACTGGCGTACGCCCACACGGCGTTCTTCTCGTCCGAGCCGGCCGAGGCGCTGGCCGAGAGGCTGGTCGGCCATGAGCCCGGCGGCCTCGCCTACGCCTATTTCGTCAGCGGCGGGTCGGAAGCGGTCGAAGCCAGCATCAAGATCGCCCGGCAATATTTCATCGAGCGCGGCGAGCCGCAGCGGCAGCATTTCATCGCCCGGCGCCAGAGCTATCACGGCAATACGCTCGGCGCGCTGGCTGCCGGCGGCAATGCCTGGCGGCGTGCGCCTTATGCGCCGCTGCTCTCCGACGCCTTCAGCCACGTGACCCCGGCCTTCGCCTATCACGAGAAGCACGATGGCGAATCCGATGCGCAATTCGTCGCCCGGCTTGCGGCCGAGCTCGAAGCCGAGTTTCAGCGCCTCGGTCCCAATACGGTCGCCGCGTTCCTCGCAGAGCCCGTCGTCGGCGCCACCGCAGGTGCCGTGACCGCGCCGGACGGTTATTTCAGGGCGGTCCGCGAGATCTGCGACCGACACGGTGCCCTGCTCATCCTCGACGAGGTCATGTGCGGCATGGGCCGCACCGGCACCACGCATGCATGGGAGCAGGAAGGCGTGGCACCCGACATCCAGGCGATCGCCAAGGGCCTCGGCGGCGGCTACCAGCCGATCGGTGCAATGCTCACCAGTGGCAAGATCATCGACGCCATTCGCGCCGGCTCGGGCGCCTTCCTGCACGGCCACACCTATCTGGCGCATCCCCTCGCCTGCGCTGCCGCGCTCGCGGTGCAGGACGTGATCCGCGAGGACGGCTTGCTCGACCGGGTCAAGGAGCGCGGCAAGCAGCTCGAGCAGCGGCTCACCGAGCGTTTCGGTAACCACCGCCATATCGGCGACATCAGGGGCCGCGGCCTGTTCTGGGCGATCGAGCTTGTCGCCGATCGCGGCAGCCGGACCTCGTTCGATCCCGCGCTGAAGCTGAACCAGAAGATCAAGGCGGAGGCCCTCGCCGACGGCCTCGGCTGCTATCCCGGCGGCGGCACCGTGGACGGCGTCCGTGGCGACCACGTGCTGTTGGCGCCACCCTATATCGTTTCGGCTGACGAGATCGATCTGATCGTCGACAAGCTCGGCACGGCCGTCGACAACGTATTGCGTCGTGTCAATCACTGAGGGGAGAATAACATGATGAGGAAAGTGGTTATCATAGCCGGCGTGCTCGCGGCATCGACGGTGGTCGCATCGGCGGCGACGCTCGACACTGTGAAGGGCCGCGGCACGCTGATATGCGGCGTCAGCGCCGGTTTTGCCGGCTTCTCCGCGCCGGACTCGCAAGGCAATTACAAGGGTCTCGATGTCGATTATTGCCGCGCGCTCGCCGCCGGCGTGCTCGGCGATGCCAGCAAGGTGCGTTACGTCTCGCTGACCGCGCAGAACCGCTTCACCGCGCTCCAGTCCGGCGAGATCGACGTGCTCTACCGCAACTCGACGCAGACCTATCTGCGCGGCGTCACGCTGGGCCTGCGGCAAGGCCCAATCAACTTCTACGACGGTCAGGGCTTTGTGGTGAAGAAAGACCTCGGCGTGAAGGAGATCAAGGACCTCAAGGGCGCCACCGTCTGCGTCGCGCAGGGCACCACGCATGAGGTCACGCTCGGCGATTACGGCCGCGCCAACGGCATCGACTGGAAGCCGCTGGTGTTCGACCGCGTCGACACCATGTACCAGACCTTCTTCGGCGGCCGTTGCGATGCCATGACCCAAGACGCTTCCGCGCTCGCAGGCGCCGTGACGACCGCGGCGCCGAACCCGGCCGACTACGTCGTGCTGCCGCAGACCATCAGCAAGGAGCCGCTCGGCCCCTTCACCCGCAATGGCGATGAAGTCTGGAGCGACATCATCACCTGGCTGCATTACGGCTTGATCGAGGCCGAAGAGCTTGGCGTCACACAAGGCAATGTCGACGAGATGGCGAAGTCGCAGACGCCCGCGATCCAACGCCTGCTCGGTGCCTCCGGCGATCTCGGCTCCCGGCTCGGGCTCGACAACAAATGGCTGGTCACGGCCATCAAGGCCACCGGCAATTACGGCGAGATCTACGAGCGCAATGTCGGCAAGGCGAGCCCGCTCAAGCTCGAGCGCGGCCTCAACGGCCTCTGGAGCAAGGGCGGCTTGATGTACGCGGTGCCGTTCAAGTAAACGCCTCTCGTGTCCCGGACGCGCTGCAGCGTGCAACGCTGCTGCGCAGAGCCGGGACCCAGCGGCCACAATGGGCCCCGGCTCTGCGGCGCAATACTCCGCATTGCGCCGCGTCCGGGGCACGAGATCTACCAGGTAGTAACGTTCAATGCCGACGTCCCCTCGCATCGCCCTGATCCACGCCCTCAAGCATTCCATCGCCCCGATCGAAGCTGCGTTCGCGAAGGCGTGGCCGGAAGCGCGGCTGATGAACCTGCTCGACGACAGCCTGTCGGCGGATCTCGCGCGTGAGGGCAAGCTCAATGATGCCATGACCGAACGCTTTCTTGTGCTCGGTCGCTACGCCGCGGCGACAGGCGCGGATGCGATCCTGTTCACCTGCTCGGCCTTCGGTCCCTGCATCAAGGCGGTTGCGCGCGCGCATGCGCCGATGCCGGTGCTCAAGCCGAACGAAGCCATGATCGAGCGGGCAGTGACGATGGGCCGGCGTATCGGCCTGCTCTCGACCTTCGCGCCGACGCTGGCCTCGATGCCGCCGGAATTTCCTGCCTCTGTCCAGGTCGTGCCCAAACTTGCCGAAGGCGCGCTGGCCGCACTCGACCGTGGCGACCGCGCTACGCACGACCGGCTGATCGTGGAATCCTCACATGATTTGCGCGATTGCGACGTCGTCGCGCTCGCGCAGTTCAGCATCGCGGCAACTGCGCCCCTCGTTGCAGAAGCTACCGGTCGCCCTGTCGTGACCACGCCTGACAGCGCCGTCGAGAAGCTGATGAAGCTGTTGGCGGCGAAGGCTTAAGCGCTAGCCTTTTTCCGGCGTCGCGCGCCCTTGATCGCCGCCGCAAGCGCGGCCTTGGTTTCGCTGACAAAATCCTCGACAAGGTCCTCGCGCGTGGCATGGGCCGCCTCGCCGGTGAACAGCCCCTGCTCGGCCAGCATCACCACGCCATGCAGCGCCGCCCAGATCTTGAGCGCCTGCCGCTCGCGCAGGTAATCGACTGCCGGAGCTTCCAGTGCCTCGATCACGAGCGCAAACGTTTCGCGTGTCGCTTCGTGCAGCTCGCTGCCTTTCGCCGCACACGACACCGTGCGCGAAGCGAACATCAAGCGGTAGATGCCATTGCGGCGTAAGCCGAAATCCAGCGTCGCCTGCGCCAGCAGCGACAGCTTCGATCGCTTCGACGGCTTTGCCATCGCCGCACGCAGAAGCGCGCTGAGCTGCCGGAACGCCTCCGCCGTCACCGCCGCAAGCAGCGCCTCGCGATCGGCGAAATGCCGGTAGGGCGCCGGCTGCGAGACACCCAGCTGCTTTGCCAGCGCCTTGATGCTGATCGCCTCCGTCCCGCCCTGCTCGGCTTCGCGCAGCGCGGCCTTGATCAAGGCGTCGCGGAGATCGCCGTGGTGGTAGGTATTCTCGGGCTTGCGGGCAAGTTGTGAACGCATGTTGCGCAGAGCCTATAAGTTTGCGCTTGACAGGGGAAGCCTGCCGCGAATGTAATAGCCTATAACTTGAGCAAAAACGCAAATGGGAGCGCGCGCCGCCTTCGGGCTGGAGCGCACACGACCGAGGAAGCCGCCATGACAGAGCGACTGAGGGTTCACGTCGATCCCGACAGATGCCAGGGGCACGCGCGCTGCAAGGCGCTGGCGCCGGAGCTGTTCGAGCTCGACGAATACGGCAACGCCCACGAGGCCGGCGACGGCACGGTCCCACCCGGCCTCGAAGACAAGGCCTGGCTTGCCAAATCCAATTGTCCGGAAATCGCGATCGACGTGATCGAGGAGTAGCGCGTCCCGCCTCTGCCCGCGTGCCTTCCGCGACCACGAGCCCCAAGGGATTTCGAGATGTCCGACATCAGCCAGCCCGCCGCCCATCCGCCCGTGACCGACTGGGTCCATGATTTCGACCACACCGATCCGCAATGGACGGAAGATCCCTTCCCGATCTGGGACGAGCTGCGCGCCGCAAGCCCGGTCGTGCATACCGAGCGCTTCCTCGGCTGCTACCTGCCGACGACCTATGAAGCGGTACGCGAGATCGCCAATGACAGTGAGCATTTCTCCTCACGCCGCATCATCGTCCGTGACGTTCGACCGGAGATCACCAGCAGAAACTCCGCCCCGCCGATCACGTCCGATCCGCCGGTGCACAAGCCAGCCAAGCAATTGCTGCTGCCGCCGTTCACGCCGGACGCGATGAAGAAGCTGGAGCCGCGGGTGCGCGCGATCTGCAACGAGTTGATCGACGGTTTCATCACGGAAGACCGACTGGACGCGGCAGAGCGCTACACCAAGCACATTCCGGTTCGCGCGATCGCACACATGCTCGGCATCCCCGAGACAGACAGCGATCTCTTCATCCGCTGGATCCACATGATCCTGGAACTTGGCATCAAGGATGAAAACACGCTGCTCCAGGCCGTGCAGGAGATGACCGTCTATTTCAGCGCCCACATCGAGGCGCGCAAGACCAAGCCGACCGACGATCTTATTTCCTACCTGATGAATGCCAGGGACAAGGACGGCAATCCGCTCGAGGATTCGCATGTGCTGGGCTCGTTGCGCCTGCTCCTGATTGCCGGCATCGACACCACCTGGAGCGCGATCGGCTCCTCGCTCTGGCACCTCGCCCGGACGCCCGCCGACCGCGAGCGCCTGGTCGCCGAGCCCGGGCTGGTCCCGACCGCGGTGGAAGAGCTGCTGCGGGCCTATTCGCCAGTGACGATGGCGCGCGAAGTGGTCAAGGAGACAACGGTCTCAGGCTGCCCGGTCAAGCCGGGCAACATGGTGCTGCTGTCCTTCCCGGCCGCAAACCGTGACCCGAAAATGTTTCCGGATGCTGACAAGGTCGTGATTGATCGCCGCGAGAACCGCCACGCCGCGTTCGGCCTCGGCATCCACCGCTGCGTCGGCTCGAACCTTGCGCGCATGGAGATGCAGGTTGCGCTGGAGGAATGGCTGAAGCGAATTCCGGACTTCGCCCTCGATCCGGCAGGCACGGTGACCTGGTCACAGGGAACCGTCAGAGGCCCCCGCCAGTTGCCATTTTTGCTTGGAAAGGCGATGTAGACCTCTCCAAAGAGCAATACCGAGAGGCCGGACGTGACTGAGCAAATAACCCGACCGGCTTCCGACCATATTGACGTCGCCGACGCCAAGCGCCGGATCAAGGCGATCTTCATCGGCTCGATCGGCAATCTCGTCGAGTGGTACGACTTCTACGCCTATACCGCGTTCGCGCTCTATTTCGCTCCCGCCTTCTTTCCCGGCAACGATCCTGTCGTCCAACAATTGAATGTCGCCGTCGTATTCGCGGCGACATTCCTGATGCGGCCGTTGGGCGGCTGGCTGTTCGGCTATATCGCCGATCATTACGGGCGGCGCATCTCGCTGACGCTGTCGGTCGTCTTCATGTGCTTCGGCTCCCTGATCATCGCGTTGACGCCGACCTACGCCACGATCGGCTTCGCCGCGCCGGTGATCCTGGCGCTCGCCCGCGTCATCGAAGGCTTGAGTCTCGGCGGCGAATACGGCGCCAGCGCCACCTATCTCAGCGAGGTCGCCGACCCCAAGCACCGCGGCTTCTATTCGAGCTTTCAATACGTCACCCTGATCGGCGGCCAGCTCACCGCGATCATCGTGCTGCTGCTTCTGCAAAAAATCTTCCTCACGCCGGAGGAACTGAGAGCCTGGGGCTGGCGCATCCCGTTCGCGATCGGTGCTGCGCTCGCGATCTTTGCTGCAGTGATGCGGCGCAATCTGCACGAGACTGAAGCGTTTGAAGAGGCCAAGAAGGTGGTGAAGCCGACCGGCTCGATCACGAACCTGCTGAAGTATCCGCGCGAGCTTTTGCTCGTGGTCGGCCTGACCGCCGGCGGCACCGCCGCGTTCTACACCTTCACCACTTACATGCAGACCTTCGTCAAGCTTTCGGTGGGGCTGACCGAGGACCAGACCACTTTCGTGATCTTCGGCACGCTGATCTTCGCAACCATCCTACAGCCGATCTATGGCGCCATCTCCGACAAGATCGGCCGCAAACCGCTGCTGATCTTCTTCGGCGTCGCCGGCACGCTCGCAACCGTGCCGCTGCTGATGACGCTGAAGGAGACCAAGTCGCCCTTCATCGCGTTCATCCTGATCTGCGGGGCCTGGCTGTTCGTCGCCGGATACACCTCGATCAACGCCGTAGTGAAGGCCGAGCTGTTCCCGACCAATGTCCGCGCCCTCGGCGTCGGCCTGCCCTATGCGATCACCGTCTCGATGTTCGGCGGCACGGCGCCCGCGATCGCGCTCTATTTCAAGAGCATCGGGCATGAGGAGTGGTTCTACTACTATCTCGCCGGCGTCATCTGCCTGTCACTGATCATCTATTCCACCATGCGCGACACCAAGCACGCCTCCGCGATGCATCGCCACGAGTAGCCGATGGCCGAAGACAACGAGCCGCCCGACAGCAAGCTGACGCGCACCAAGGAGAAATGGGCGCGCGAAGGCCGTTTTTTGACCGGCAAGATCGCGCGACCGGAAGATCAGCGCCTGCCGCCCGGCCAGCATCTGACAAAAGACTGGCCGGTGCTCGATCTCGGCGTCGTGCCGCCGGTTTCGCGCGAGCGCTGGCGGCTCGATGTCTTTGGCGCGGTCGAGAACCCCGTGTTCTGGACCTTTGCCGAGTTCGTCGCCCAGAACCAGGCGCAGTTCACCTCCGACATCCACTGCGTCACCACCTGGTCGCGCTACGACAATGAGTGGGAGGGGCTCGCCACGCGCGAGCTGCTCGCGGCCTGCCGGCCGCGCGAGGACGCGCGCTTCGTCGTGTTGCATTCTCACGACGGCTACACCACCAACCTCGCGCTGGACGACTTTGCCGCCGAGGACGCATTGCTCGCCCATAGCTGGTCCGGTGAGCCATTGTCGGACGAACATGGCGGCCCGGTGCGGCTGGTCGTGCCGCATCTGTATTTCTGGAAAAGCGCCAAATGGGTTCAGTCGATTGAATTCCTGACCGAGGACGCTCCGGGCTTCTGGGAGGTCCGCGGCTATCATAATCGCGGCGATCCCTGGGCAGAGCAGCGCTATTCGGACGATTAGGTTCAAGCAAGGACGGGGGAAAGCCCATGTCGACGGAACGCTTTCAGTTCACGGGCGAAGGCGGCCATCAGCTTTCGGCCACGCTCGAATTGCCGGACGGCGAGCCCGGGGCCTTCGCGCTGTTCGCGCATTGCTTCACCTGCGGCAAGGACACGCTGGCCGCCAAACGCATCTCGGTCGCACTCGCAGCCAAGGGTATCGCGGTGCTGCGCTTCGACTTCACCGGGCTCGGCTCCAGTGAAGGGGATTTCGCCAATTCGACGTTTTCCTCCAACGTGGCCGATCTCGTGCGCGCGGCCGATCATCTGCGTAGCGTCCGCAAGGCGCCGTCAATCCTGATCGGTCACAGCCTCGGCGGCGCCGCGATCCTTGCGGCAGCAGGACAAATCCCGGAAGCCAAGGCGGTTGTGACCATTGCGGCACCATCCGATCCCGCCCACGTCACCGGCCTGTTCAAAGAGCATCTCGACGACATTCGCATGCAAGGTGAGGTCGAAGTCTCGCTTGCGGGACGCCCGTTCCGGATCAAGCGCGAATTCCTCGACGATATCGCCGAGCACGAGCTGATGAAGGACGTCACCGGCCTGCACAAGGCGCTGTTGGTCATGCATTCTCCGCTCGACGATACCGTCGGCATCGACAATGCGACGAAGCTCTTCGTCTCCGCCCGGCATCCCAAGAGCTTCGTCTCGCTCGACCACGCCGATCATCTGCTGAGCAAGCCGGCCGACGCGCTCTACGCAGCCGACGTGATCGCGGCCTGGGCGAGCCGGTACATCGACACGGCGAAGCCTGCGAAGGCGATGGATCTCCCCGAGGCACCGCGCCGGGTCGTGGTGCAGGAGACCCGCAAGAGCAAGTTCAACCAGGTCGTCACCGTCGGACCGCATCAGCTCATCGCGGACGAGCCGGTCGCCGCCGGCGGCGAGGATGCCGGCCCTGGTCCCTACGATCTCCTGCTCGCTGGCCTCGGGGCCTGTACTTCAATGACCATGCGTCTCTATGCCGACCGCAAGTCGCTGCCGCTCGATCGTGTCACCGTCTCGCTGAAGCATTCCAAGATCTATGCAAAAGACTGCGCGGAGTGCGAGACGCGCGATGGCATGCTCGACCAGATCGAGCGCGACATCGCGATGGACGGCGCGCTCGATCCCGAGCAGCGCAAGAAATTGATGGAGATCGCCGACAAGTGCCCGGTGCACCGGACGCTGACCTCGGAAATCCGCATCGTGACCAAGGCTGTGGACTAGCGCGATTGCGCTAGAAGCACGACGCCATCGTCCGCAATGCCGCGGTGATCTCGCTTTCGCGCCAGGCCGCGAAGCCGAGCAACAGACCGTGATCGCGCGGCCTGCCCAGTGCCAAGCCGGACAGGGCACGCGTTTCAACGCCCGCTTCGACCAGCCGCTTGACCGCCGTCTGATCGGCGCGACCGCGCTTGAGGCGCGCAACGAGCTGAATGCCGCCCGGGGGCACTTCGGCAGAGAGCACGTCGCCCAAATGGCCGTCTAGTCCCTCCACGAGGTGATCGCGGCGGGCGTGATAGAGCCGGCGCATCCGGCGCAGATGCGCCAGGAAATGCCCGTCGGCAATGAACTCGGCCAGCGCCTCCTGGATGTGGCTCGCGGCGATCAGTCCGATGTGCCGCTGTACGATCTCGAGAGTACCGACCAGGGCCCGCGGTACGACGAGATAGCCGAGCCGGATGTCCGCGGTCATGACTTTGGAGAACGTGCCGACATAGAACACGCGGCCATGGGCATCGAGTCCTTGCAAGGCCGGCACCGGCCGGCTGTCGTAGTGGAATTCGCCGTCGTAATCGTCCTCCACGATCCAGGTCTTGCCGGGCCTGCTCAGGCCAAGAAATTCCGTGCGGCGCGAGAGCGACATCAGGCGACCGGTCGGGTGCTGGTGCGACGGCGTCATGAAGATCAATGTCGGGGTCGCCATCCCCGGAATCCGCTGCATGCCCTGCTCGTCCAATCCTATCCCGGTCACGCGCGCACCGGACGCGCGGAAGGCGGCGGCGGCGCCGGGATAGCCGGGATCCTCGACCCAGACCTCGTCACCGGGCGTGATGAGGGCAGCCGCAATCAAGGTCAGCGCAGCCTGTGCGCTCGGCAGAATCAGGATCTGATCCGCCGTCGCGCGCACGCCCCTGCTGGTCGCGAGATAATGCGCCAGCGCCTCGCGCAGGCGCGTCCGGTTGACCGGTCCGAGCTCGCGCTTCGCCGCGCGCACGGCGCTGCGGCGCAGGCAACGCGCCCAGACCTCGTTTGGAAACTCCCTGAAATCGCCGTGCCCGGGACGCAAGGGTCTTAGTCGCGCCTGATAAGACATCGGCCAGTCGGTCTGCGTGAGGCTCGACGCCCAGGGCGAAAGCCGCGGCTTGCCAGGGCGCATGCGAGATGCGACGGCGCCCGCCTCTGCGACGCGCTCGCCCCCGTCGACCGTGACCATCGGACGGCGGCCGCGCGAGGCTTCGAGATATCCCTCGGCGGCGAGCTGCTCGAACGCATAGCTGACGGTGTTGCGCGAGACGCCGAGATCGCTCGCAAGCCGGCGGCTCGACGGCAGCGTGCGGCCTTTGCCGAGACGGCCCGTCGCGATCAAGCTTCGGAGCTGGCTCGTCAGTTGAGCCACCAGCCCCTCGTCGTCGGACCGGTTCAGGTCGATCAGAGCGGAGATCATGCTTTCCGGAACTGGCACCTTAATCCTTTCCGATCTGGCACTTTTTCAGGTGCCAAGCGGGATGCTATTCGCTGGACTGGACTGCTTCAAGGACCTCCGAGATGAACTCCCTTTCCCCCCGCGCGGCCGTCGGCCTGTTCCTCATCGTCGTGCTGGCCTGGGGCGTGAACTGGTCGGTGACGAAGCAGCTCGTCCAGTTCCTCCCGCCCCTGTGGACGTCGGCAATCCGGAGCTGGATCGCGCTGGCCGGATTGTTCGCGATCCTCGGATTGAGCAACAATCTGGTGATCCCGGAGCGGCGCGACATTCCGGTAATCCTCAGCGTCGCACTGCTGCACATGACGGTGTTCTCGGTGCTGGTTGCGACTGGTGTGCGCTTCCTGCCGGCGAGCAAGGCCATCGTGCTGGGCTACACCACGCCGCTCTGGGTCGCGATCGCCGCGCCGCTGCTCGGGAAGGACACGCTGACCGCGCCAAAGCTGGCCGGCGCCTTGCTTGGGCTGATCGGCCTTGCCGTGATCCTGAATCCGGCATCGATCGACTGGACCAACACCAACGTCGTACTCGGCGCCGGCATGATCATCCTGGCCGCGATTTCATGGGCCGCGAACATCATCTACATCCGCGCGCATCGCTGGATCGCGTCCCCGCTCCAGCTTTTGATCTGGCAGGTGCTCGTGGCGACGATCGTGCTGACGGGATCGGCGGCCGTCACGCACGGCCTGCCGCACGCGGAATGGTCGTGGAGGCTCGTGCTGCTGTTCCTGTATTCCGGCTTGATCGGGACGGCGCTGGCCTATTGGGCGATGTCGATGGTCAACAAGAGCATCTCGGCGCTGACGACGTCACTCGGCACCACCGGGACGCCACTCGTCGGCATCGCCAGCGCTGCAATCCTGCTGGGTGAGCCGATCGACATGAGTCTTGTGATTGCGGCCGCGCTGATCGTTACCGGCATCGGTCTCGCAACGCTCGGCGATCGTCTGCTGCGCGGTCAGGCCACCGCGAGAGGCTGAACGCGCAGCATCCCGCGCAGGCCAGCCGTCGTGCCGAGCAGGACGCCGGCGACGGCGACGAACGACCCCAGCGCGAGCGTCGACACGCCGGTGAGCCCTTGTCCGATCGAACAACCGAACGCCATCACGCCGCCGATGCCCATCAGCGCGGCGCCACCCGCCGATCGCAGCATGTGGCGTGGCGAGGAATAGCCTTCGAGATGGAAACGGCCCGTCGCAAGCGCGGTGACCAGACTGCCGGCGAAGACGCCGGCAACTGTCGCGATGCCGAAGTTCAGCGTCAGGCCGGTCGAGAGCATGGCATATTGCAGGCTGTCCGCGATCGGCGCGACGAAGGTGAGCGATGTTACCGGCACGGGGTTGAAATCATCCGCGCCGAGATAGCCGGTGACGAACCAGCCTCC
Organism: Bradyrhizobium sp. MI1.10; assembly: GCF_055811035.1. NCBI lineage: Bacteria > Pseudomonadati > Pseudomonadota > Alphaproteobacteria > Hyphomicrobiales > Nitrobacteraceae > Bradyrhizobium > Bradyrhizobium sp. MI1.10. The sequence continues at coordinate 169,298 of NZ_JBVVPN010000012.1, read as the reverse complement.
GGCGACGAGGAGACCGACGATGACGCCGGCCGCAATCTGGCCGGGCGAACGCCGGAACGCTGGGTGCGCGAAAGCAAACAGGATCAGCACAACGACGACGACAGCAGCAGCCATCGCGCGCGAAACCGCTTCAGCCGGACCGAACACGGCCAACAGTGACGGCAGCGAATTCACGTTGACCGTGGTTTGCGAGGCCTGGACCAGCGCGATGCGCGCCGGCGCGATCAGGCCCTTGAGCGTCATCTGCGCGGCCATGGCGAGCACGACCACCACGACGAAGGAGCGGAGATTGCCGCGACCGAGCAGCACCAGCGCGCGCGAACCGCAGCCGTTCGACAGCACCATGCCGTAGCCAAACAGAAGTCCGCCGAGAAACAGCACCGGCACCGAAAAGGACTGTTGCAGGTAGATCGATTTGCCGAGATCTACCATGCCGTTGCCGGCGAGGAATTGGCTCGCTGCGGTCGCGACCGCGATCGCCAGCGCATAGGTTCGTACCAACCGCCCATCCCCGTCCGATAGCCAGCCGCGCATGCTGCTCATCAGGCAGAAGCCGCTGAGCAGGCCGACGGCGCCGTAAACCAGGCCAATGACGAGGCCGGCGAGGATGACGAGCTGGGTGGACGATTCCATCATCAAGGCTTCAGGATCACGCGATCCCGCGACGAGCCGGCAACGGCGACATAGGCCTCCTTCGCGCGTTCGAGCGGATAGACGGCGTTCGCCTTGATGGGGAACGGTTTCAGGTGCCCGCTCGCGAAGCCCTGGCCGAGGTCACGCAGCACAGCGCCCGTCGCGATCGACGACAGGCCGAGCGTGTCGATGCCGACATAGGTGTGTTGCCCGCGGTAGAATTCGAGGATGTTGAACTGCACGATGCGGTCGATCGCGGCGATCAGGATCTGGCGGCCGCGAAGCGCGAGCGATTTGTGCGCCGCCTGGAAATAGGGATCGCCGACCGTGTTGAAGACGATGTCGGCGCCTCTACCGTCGGTCAACTCGCGCACGCGTGGCGCGACGTCGGTCGCGGAAGCGTCGATCACCTCGATGGACGCATTGGTATGGCCCTCATAAGGTTCCGCCTTGCGCACCACGCCGATGACACGCGCGCCCTGCCAGGTCGCGATCTGCACCGCAGCTTGCCCGACCTTGCCGTTGACGCCGAACACCAGCACCGTTTCGCCGGGCTTTGGAATGCCGACGCGGCGAAAACCCTCCATCGCGGTGACAAAGGGCACGCCGATGCCGGCGGCCTCCTCCCAGGACACGGTCTTCGGCTTCTCCACCACCGCGTCGGATTCAACGACGAGATGGCTGGCGTGGGTGCCGTCGCGACGAATGCCGAGATCACCGGAGGAGCCGAACACCTCGCGGCCGATCGTACCGGGCGGCCCGTCCATCACTACCCCGGCGTAATCGCGACCCGGCGTGCGCGGAAACACGGCATAGGGCATCAGCCCGGTTGCGGCCTTGACGTCGGAGGGATTGACGGCAGCGGCCTTGATCTCGATCAGCAGATCATTCGGACCGCGAGCAAGCGTCTGACGCTCGACCGCCGGCGCGATCATAGCCGCGCTTTCGGCCTTGGCATTGAGGCGCACGCAGCGCGCGTCGACGGCTTTGGGAACGGCTGTTGACATGGAAAGACCCGCGATTTCTCGCGGGCCTTGTCGCCCTTGAAGAGACCCAAGTCAACCTGCCTCCCCTCATCCTGAGGAGCCGCGCCAGCGGCGTCTCGAAGGATGAAGGCCCGCATTGCAGCATCCTGGCCTGCATGGTTCGCGACGGCGCTAGGCGCCTCCTCACCATGAGGGGTAAGACCTAATCCTTCGGCCGCTTGTCGTAGAGGCGCTTGGCCTTGCCGAGCGAGCGCTCCAGCGTGGCCGGCGCAACCACGCTCACCCTGGAGCTGATGCCGATGGTGTTCTTGATGTGCGTCGAGATCCGACTCGCATGGTCGAGGAGACCCCGGCCGTCCCAACTCTCCGGCCGCGCCTCGGCAATGATGGTCAGCTCGTCCATGCGGCCTTCCCGGGTCAGCTCCAGAATGAAATGTCCGCCGCACCAGTCGGTGGCGAGGAGAACCTCCTCGATCTGGGTCGGGAACAGATTGACCCCGCGCAGGATGATCATGTCGTCGGAACGTCCCGTGACCTTCTCCATCCGCCGCATGCCCGGTCGCGCCGTGCCCGGCAACAGCCGCGTCAGGTCGCGGGTGCGATAACGGATCACTGGAAAAGCTTCCTTGGTGAGCGAAGTAAAGACCAGTTCGCCCTTCTCCCCGTCGGGCAGCACCGCACCGGTGTCGGGGTCGATCACTTCGGGATAGAAATGATCCTCCCAGATGTGCAGTCCGTCCTTGGTCTCGATACATTCCTGCGCAACGCCGGGCCCGATCACCTCGGAAAGACCGTAGATGTCGGTCGCATCCATGTCGAAGGCGTCTTCGATCTCGCCGCGCATGGCATTGGTCCAGGGCTCCGCGCCGAAGATGCCGACCTTGAGCGAGCACTGGCGCGGATCGAGCTTTTGGCGCTTGAACTCGTCGAGGATCGCAAGCATGTAGCTCGGCGTCACCGTGATGATGTCGGGCCGGAAGTCGTTGATGAGCTGCACCTGTCGTTCTGTCATCCCGCCGGAGATCGGCACCACGGTGCAGCCGAGCTTTTCGGCGCCATAGTGCACCCCTAACCCGCCGGTGAAGAGGCCGTAGCCATAGGCATTGTGGATGATCATGCCGGTGCGGCCACCGGCGGCGCGGATCGAGCGCGCCATCACGTCCGACCATGTGTCGATATCGCGTTGCGTGTAACCCACCACGATCGGTTTGCCCGTCGTGCCGGAGGACGCATGCACGCGCACCAGCTTCTCACGGGGCACGGCAAACATGTTGAAGGGATAATTGTCGCGCAGATCCGTCTTCACCGTGAACGGAAATTTCGCAAGGTCCGAGAGCTCTCGAAAGTCCGACGGATGCACGCCGGCCGCGTCGAAGGCCTTGCGATAATGCGCGACGTTGTCGTAGGCGTGCTTCAGCGACCAGGCCAGCCGCTCCGTCTGCAGCGCCATGATCTCGTCGCGCGATGCGCGCTCTTGCGCATCCAGCTCGGCCTTATAGGTGTTGCCACCTTCCTTGAGCCTCGTCAGAGCCATCCTCGTTTCCCCGTATCATTGCTTTTCGTTATTGATCCTGCGCCGGCAGCCAATTTCCGGGAATGGCCCGCGAATGCCCGCGGAATTCGGCGATGACTGTATCGCCGGCGGTGACGCGCACGTCATAGATGCCGGAGCGGCCGCCGCGCGTAACCTCGCGGGCCTTTGCGATGAGGCGATCGCCGAGCTTGCCCGGCTTGATGAAGGTGATCTGGCCCTGCGCCGCCACGACGCGGTCGTTGTGCGAGTTGCACGCGAAAGCGAAGGCGGAATCGGCCAGCGTGAAGATGAAGCCACCGTGGGCGATGCGCTGGCCGTTGACCATGTCCGGCCGTACAGTCATGGCGAGCGTCGCATAACCTGGTCCGATCTCGACGATCTCCATGCCGAGTCCTTTGGAGGCATCGTCCTCCGCCCACATCGCATTGGCGCAGGCGCGGGCAACATCCTCGGGCGACAAGGCGGCTTTGACGTTCACGCGCTTCTCCCGTCCGATTGTTTGGACACGATGTTCTGCTGCCTGGCTAAAACTGTCAAACGTGGTCGTAATCGACCACGACCCGCTCCGACGATGGCTTGGCCTGACAGGTCAGGACAAAGCCAGCCTTCAGCTCCCAGGGTTCCAGCGAGTAGTTGATGTCCATCGGCGCCTCGCCCTCCACCAGTTTGGCACGGCAGGTCGAGCACATGCCGCCCTTGCAGGCGAAGGGCAGATCGATTCCGGCGCGCAGTGCGGCATCGAGGATCGCCTCGTCCTCGGCAACCGGCACGTCGCGGCGCTTGCCGTCGATGATCAGCGACGCGATCGCTTTCGGCGGCGCGTCCGGCGCAACGATCTTCTTCGGCCGCGGCTTGCCGCCGAACTCCGATACGAAGCGCTCGACGTGGATGCGCTCGTCCGCGATGCCGAGCCCTCGGCAGGTCGCCTCGATGTCCTCGCTCATGCCGGACGGACCGCAGATGAAGACGTGGTCGACGCTTTCCGCTGGTACCAGCGAGCGCAGCAGCACCCTCACCTTGTCGCCGTCGAGCCGGCCGTGCAGGATCGGAATGTCCTGTTCCTCGCCGGAGATGACGTGGAAGATCGAGAGCCGGTCGATGAAGCGATCCTTGAGCTCTTCGAGCGCTTCGAGGAACATGATGTTGTCCGTCGTGCGATTGCCGTAGAACAGGAAGAATTGGCTGCCCGGCTCGCGCGCAAGCGTGCCCTTGACGATCGAAAGGATCGGCGTGATGCCGGAGCCTGCGGCAAAGCCGACATGGATGCGGCTAGCGCCCGTCGGCGGGATCACGCCGAAACGTCCCGTGGGCGTCATCACGTCCAGCGCGTCGCCGCACTTCAAATCGTCCGCTGCCCAGCTCGAAAACGCGCCACCATCAACCTTCTTGACCGCGATGCGTATCTCGCCGTCGTCGGGCCCGGAGCAGATCGAATAGGAGCGGCGCACTTCCTCGCCATCCAGCATGGTGCGGAGTGTGAGGTATTGGCCGGGTGTGAAGGCGTAGTCGGTCGCAAGCTCCGCCGGGATGGCGAATGTCAGCGATATGGCGTCCGACGCCTCGCGGCGGAGGTCGTTGACGGCCAGGCGATGGAAGCGTGGTGCGGCTGCTGACATGATCAATGACACTTGAAATAATCGAAGGGTTCGCGGCAGGCTCTGCAGCGCCAGAGCGCCTTGCAGGAGGTGGAGCCGAATTCGGACAGCAGCTCGGTATCCGCCGAGCTGCATTGCGGGCACACAACGGCTTGCTCGCCGAACAGCGCGCGGCGTGAATTCGAGGCCTGCGGCGGCGCGATGCCGTAGGCGTGAAGCTTCCGGCGGCCCTCTTCACTCATCCAGTCCGTGGTCCAGGCCGGCGACAGCACAGTGCGTATTTTTGGACTGCAGAAACCGGCGCGCTCCAACGCGACCTCGATTTCCAGCGCGATCATGTTCATGGCGGGACAGCCCGAATAGGTCGGGGTGATCGCGACCTCGACGTGATCGCCGTCGACAACGACATCGCGGAGCACGCCGAGATCGGCGATGGTCAAAACCGGAATTTCGGGATCGACCACGCTCGCCGCGGCGTCCCAGGCCCGTTGGCGCAGTTCGTTATGGGGCTCCAGCACCGTCACCATGTCTGCCCCGGGAAAGTGCGCTGTATCGATTGCAGCTCGGAGAGAAGATGGCCGAGATGCTCGCTGTGCCGGCCCACGCGGCCGCCCTGCTGCATCCAGTCGTTCTGCGGCAGCTTGAGCATTGCTTCGCCGATCACATCCGAGAGTGTCGTCAGCCAGCGACCCCGCAAGGTCCCTGGGTCTACGGCGATACCGGCATGGATCAAGGCGCGCTCGCCGTCGTCCACGGCAAACATCTCGCCGGTGAACGCCCAGAGATGATCGATCGCAGCCTGCGCGCGGGCATGGCTCTCGTCGGTGCCGTCGCCGAGCCGGATGATCCACTCCGAGGAATGCCGCAAATGATAGGCGCTCTCCTTCTCCGACTTGGCGGCAATGGCCGCGAGTGTCGTATCGCGCGAGGTCATCATAGCGCGCCAGTAGAGATCGGCGAAGGCGGAATAGAAGAACTGCCGCACCAGCGTCTGGGCAAAGTCGCCGTTCGGCTGCTCGAGGAGCAGCAGATTGCGATACTGCCTGACATCGCGAAGGTAGGCGAACTTGTCTTCGTCGTTGTCCTTGCCTTCGGCTTTGGCTGCGTAGGTGTAGAGCTCGCGGGCCTGACCGATCAGGTCGAGCGCGATGTTGGAGAGCGCCATGTCCTCTTCCAGCATCGGCGCGTGCCCGCACCATTCCGACAGCCGGTGGCCGAGGATCAGCGCATCGTCGGCGCGGCGCAGCGCGTAGAGCACCAGCGGCGTTTCAGAGATCTGGATGTTCGCGACGGGCATCTGTCCTATCCACTTGTTCCAACCTCATCCTGAGGAGGCGCGAAGCGCCGTCTCGAAGGATGGGCCGCGGGTCACGGGCCTTCATGGTTCGAGACGCCGCTTCGCGGCTCCTCACCATGGAGGAGAAAGAGCTACATGTGTCCTACTTCCTCAGGCACTTCATAGAACGTCGGATGACGGTAGATCTTCGATTCCGCCGGCTCGAACATCATGCCCTTCTCGGCGGGATCGCTCGCAGTGATCTCGGTGGATGGCACGACCCATATCGACAGGCCCTCGCCGCGGCGGGTGTAGATGTCGCGGGCGGCCTGCAGGGCCATGGTGGCGTCGCTCGCATGCAGCGATCCGACATGCTTGTGCGCGAGCCCGTTGCGGCTGCGAATGAAGACTTCCCACAGCGGCGTGTTCGGCGTGGCCATCGTGATCTCCCTACTCTGCCGCTTGTGCAGTTCGACGCTGCGCGCGCTTTGCGGCGTAGCTAGCTGCCGCCTCGCGGACCCAGGCGCCCTCGTCGTGCGCCTTGCGGCGCGCAGCCATCCGGTCACGGTTGCAGGGGCCGTTGCCGGCGAGCACCTGCTTGAATTCGGTCCAGTCGATCTCGCTGTAGCGCCAGCGCCCGTCGGCATCCTGAATCATGCCGGGATCGGGAATGGCGAGGCCGAGATATTGCGCCTGCGGCACGGTGGCATCGACGAATTTCTGGCGCAGCTCGTCATTGGAGAAGCGCTTGATCTTCCATTTCGTCGAGGTGTCACTGTGCTGGCTGGTGGCATCGGGCGGGCCGAACATCATCAGCACCGGCCACCACCACCTGTTCAAGGCATCCTGCGCCATCGCCTTCTGCTCGTCCGAGCCGCGGCACAGCGTCAGCATGATCTCGTAGCCCTGGCGCTGATGGAACGATTCCTCCTTGCAGACGCGGATCATCGCGCGGGCATAGGGACCGTAGGAGCAGCGGCACAGCGGGATCTGGTTCATGATCGCGGCGCCGTCGACCAACCACCCGATGGTGCCGATGTCGGCCCAGGTCAGCGTCGGATAGTTGAAGATCGAGGAATATTTGGCTTTGCCCGCGAGCATGGCGTCGACCAGCTCTTCGCGCGACGTGCCAAGGGTCTCGGCCGCGGCATAGAGGTAAAGCCCATGGCCGCACTCGTCCTGCACCTTGGCGAGCAGCGCAGCCTTGCGGCGCAAGCTTGGCGCGCGCGTGATCCAGTTGCCTTCGGGCAGCATGCCGACGATTTCGGAATGAGCGTGCTGGGAGATCTGGCGCGTCAGCGTCTTGCGATAGGCCGCCGGCATCCAGTCGTTCGGCTCGATGCGCTCCTCGGCATCGATGCGCGTCTGGAACTGCGCAGCCTTGGCCGCATCCTCGAGGCCGCGATCATCGGTCTCGGCCGTGTTCAGCGCCTGGGTATACATGCGCATCCTCCCCTTTTATTGAGAGGCAATATATAACAAGAATTATCTCATGCAAGATATTTCTGTAACATAACGATCAAGCCTCAAATCTTCGTTCCAGCAGTTTTCGCGCCGGCGGCAATGGCCCCTTCTCATTGGTTCCGTGGCCATCAAGCCATTGTTCCGATGGGGCAAGCAGCGCGCGATAGATCTCGCCGCACAGCGCGCGGGCGGCCCTGCCCGGCCAGTTCGCCGGAAGCAGGCTTTCGGGCAGCAGCGGATCGCGCAGCACGACGCGGCGGTAATGGTGGATCAGGAGGACGCGCGCCGTGAAGGCGTCGGCCTCGGACAAGTCGCTGCCGCGCGCGATTGCGGCGCGCAGCGGCTCGAACGTCTTCATGAACTTGAGATAGGCGTCCGCAGTGCGATCCAGCGGCCAGCTCGCACTAAGTAGCCGGCGACCACTGTCATCCTCGGCCGAGACTTCAAGGCGGATCGCGCCGGCGGCCTCGTCCGGCACTGCCACGCCTGACGGGGCGACCCACACACCCGGCAGCGGGCTGCCGAAGCCGGCATTGCGGAGCGCCTCGCGCGAAGCGTCGCGATCCTCGCCATTGCCGATCAGAAGCAGCTCGAAGCGCCCGGTCCAGTCGGATGGCGGCGGATCGTAGATATGGCGTGTCGCAGCCCCGAAGATCTGGCGGCCCTTGTCAGCCAAGCGGTAGAAGCTATTGCGGCCGACCTTTTCGCGCGTCAGCCAGCCATCGGCGGCAAGCCGCGACATCGCGGTACGCACCACGCCGCTGTCGATGTCCAAGCTCTCGAAGAATTCCAGCAGCGTGCCGAGCCATACCGAGCCGCCACGCGGCACGATGGCATCGCCGAACACGGTGATGACGATAGAGCCGGTGCGCGACGGCTCGCGCTTGAGCTGCTCGATGATGCGGGACAACGGATGCGCCATGCGCGAGGCATAGCGCGTTTGGTGCGGGCGCGACAATGGACCGGTGCGACGGCCTTCTCCCTCGCCCCGTTCTTACGGGGAGAGGCAAAGAACTACCGATGCGGATCGGGATAGACCACGCTGCGCCAGCCGCTGCGGTCGAAGGGACGCCAGCTGCCCTCCCTCTGCGCAAGGCGATCAGCCACCGCGAAGACAGCGGCGGGATGATGGCCCATGCCGCAATGGCTGCTCTCGATCTCGATGCTCTCGGTCTGCGCGCCCGTCTTCTCCATGCAGCCCTGCCAGGCGCAGACGCCGTCGGTGCGGCTGAAGATCGCCGTGGTCGGCACCGGCGGCGGAACGGCGAGATCGCCGCCGAACTGGGGATCGACCTCGTCGGACTTCCGCCCGCTCGCCCATTCATAGACGCGCCAGGCATTGGTCGAATGCGGATCGCCGGCAAAGGGGCTGCCGAGCGTGATCACCTGGCGTACGCGGTCGGGCATCATCTTGGCGAGCTGGCGCGCATAGAGACCGCCGAGGCTCCAGCCGACCAGGCTGATCTTGCGGCCATGCCTGTCGCTCAGCTCCTGAACCAGATCCACCATCGCGTGCTGCACGCCCTCGCGCAGGCCGTAATTGCGGCCCTGGCGCCAGCCGCTCACCGCATAGCCTTTGCCCGACAGAAACGTGCGCAACGCGCGCGTGGACCCGTCGGAGGCCACGAGGCCCGGTAGCACCAGCACCGGATGGCCATCGCCGCGCGGCGCAAGGCTCAGCAGCGGCAGCGCGCCGAGGAATGCGCCGAACTCGTGGATCGCTCGCCCTTCCAGGAACATCAGGGTACGAGACGGCGGGCTCAGCGTCTGGGCGGTAGCGGTCATCAATGGTCCCTCGGAAGAAATGCTGAAAAGATCACCGGCTGCGAGGCCGGCAAATGGGTATGAATTCCAACACGCCAGCTTTTCGAACGTTCCGCAGCGCACCATGAATCAGCTAGGCAGCGGGTTCCCGACATTCAAGCGGGTGAAACCCGGGGCCACAATAGGCCTGCGCGTTAATGCTGGCGTCCGTGACGCAAAAGTCACAACAATCGAAGCAGGAATTCTACGGAGTAAAGCCCAAGGCCCGCGAGCCCGCCGATCAGCGAGCCGTTGAAGCGGATGTATTGCAGGTCGCGGCCAATGTTGATTTCGATCAGCGAAATCAGCTGCGCCATGTCCCACGATTTCACCTGGTCGGAGATGAAGGTCGAAACGCCGCTCTTCTGGTCCGCGACGAAACTGCGCAGCACCGCGACCAGACCCTTGTTGATCTCGCCGCGAAGCTCGGCATCGCCGGCGAGCGCTTCGCCCGCCGCGACACACATGCCGGCGAGATGATGCTGCAGCACCTGCGTCTCGCCGCTTGCACTACGCTCGATGAAGGACCGCGTGTTGGCCCAGATGGTGCGGGCGAGATCGGCGAGCTCGGGACGCGCGAGCAGATCGCGCTTCAAACCGTCGATGCGGTCGATATAGGCCTGGTCGGTGCCAAGCCGATCGACGAAGCTCAGCACCATGCGATCGAACTCGCCGCGGAACGGATGTTTGGGATCGCTGCGCACTTCATTGAAGAACGCGGTGGCGGAGGCCACGATCTTGTTCACCAGAAATTTGTCGGCCCGGTAGAGCCTGAGCAGGGTCGGCAATTCCGCGCGCACCTTCTCGCGGATCATCGCCATCGTCTCGGTCTGGTTCAGCGTCTCGTGCATCACGCGCAGGAGATCGTCGAACAGGATTTGGTGGCGTCCCTCGGCAACGAAGCCGCGCAACGTGCCGGCCGCGAGCGGCGCGAGGTCGATCGCCTGGAGCTGCGATGACATGCGGCGAAGGATGAAGGTCATCAGGCCCGAGCTTTCCGTCGCAGAAACCGCCTCCGGCAGCAGGCGCAGCGCAAAGCGCGCGAGGTCATCGCTACGCTTGCGATCGCGCAGCCAGTCGGCGACGAAGGAGCCGAAATCGATCTCGTTCAGCTTGGCCTCAACGGGAGCAGCCTCGAGGAAATGCAGCTGGATGAATTCGCCGAGCTTGTCGGCGATGCGGGCCTGATTGCTCTGGATGATCGCGGTGTGCGGGATCGGCAGGCCCAGCGGCCGCTTGAACAGCGCGACGACGGCATACCAATCGGCGAGCCCGCCGATGGTCGCGGCTTCGGCGAAGGCTGCGATGAATCCGAACACGGGATGCACGGGCAGCAGCCATTTCGCGACGACGAACAGGACAAGCGTCGAGCCCAGCACCAGCGTCGCCAGCGCTTTCACGCGGCGCAATTCGGCCGCGCGTTCTGCGTCGCCGGGGGAATCGAAGGAGAAGGTGGCGGGTGGAGTCATGATTCACCAAGGTTACGTCATTCCGGGACGGTCCGCAGGACCGGACCCGGAATCTCGAGATTCCGGGTTCGCCCTTTGGGCGCCCCCGGAATGACGACCGATGATGACGCGGCGCAAAAAACAAGGCCCGCCGAAGCGGGCCTCAAATTCAGTTTTTCGTCTCAGGCAGATCAGGCGGTCTTGTTGTAGACCTTGGCGAAATTGTCCTGAGCGGACTTCGCACCGTTGGCGGCGAGCTTGCCGAAATAGTCGGTGGTCGCCTTGGCGCGCGAGACGAACGCTTCGCCGCGGGCGCGGAGCAGGCCGGACTGGATCTCGATAGCTTCGCTGAACGACTTGGCGGACGCGAGCTTGTCGATGCCCGCGAAGAACGCGTCGGCGTCCTCGTAGATCGCCTGCTGGATGTTGCGGCTGATCTTGCCGGCTTCGGTGACGGACTCGGTCACCGCGTTTTCGACGGCGGCAGTCACGCGCTCGGAGCCCGCGAACACCTCGGCAGCACGGTCCTTGGCGGTATTGGCGGACTTCTTGACGAACTCGCGGGCGGCCTCGGGAACTTCCAGGTTCTGGATGTTCTTGAACGCGTCCTTGAAGCCTTCGAAAGCGGTGTTGGTTTCGGTGGTCATTGGGGTCTCTCCATCCTCATTGGTTGAGCTATGGGCTCACCCCGTCCGGTTGTGGCCCGGGGCACGGCTTATATGGCATAGTTAATTGTGCGATGCAATATCTATATTGCACTGCGATATCACGAAACTGTGAACGGCCTTAATGAGAGGCAATCTGGCGCCTCCCTGACCATCCGGGTTCCCGGGGACCCGCTCAGAGGTTCTCAGTGCTGGACGGCGCCAGGCAGCCCATAGGCCTCCATCTGGGCCTGGACCTGCGCGATGTTGTGCCCGAGCACGACGATATCGTGGGTCTTGCCGTCGACGTCGCGGACATGATCGCGCAACAGTGCCTCGGCCTTGAAGCCGAGGCTCTCAAACAGCGTGATCGCCGCCTGCTGATCGACCGTCATCTGGACCGAGAGCTTTTCGAGGCCGGCGCCGAGCGCGAGTGCGAAGGTCTCCTGCGACAGCGTTCGGCCCACCCCCTTTCCGCGCACGTCGAGCGAAACCACCATCCGGATCTCGCCGACATGGGGCGACCAGGAGTGCGGGTCGCGCACCAGCGTGCCGCAACCGACGACCGCGCCGCCCCTGACCGCGAGCAGGCTCGTGATCGCGCCCCGCTCAATCTCCTTGACCCAGGCGGAGAGCACCTTCGGCTCACTGATGTTGCGCGGCAGGAACAACAGGTCGTGGGTCGGCAGGCCCTTGCCGAAGGCGAGCACCGCGGCTTCGTCCGCCGGCGACATCAGGCGGATCTCGATATCGCCGGCGTCCGTCTTCACGTGACGCGGATAGGAACGCTGCTCACTCATGTCGATCTCTTCCCCAGCCAGGAATCCAGTTTCGGCCATAGCCGCTTCACCGCATTGGCGCCGGCGACGAGCGAGACGTGACCGCCCTTCAGCATCACCTCCTCCTTGTCCTCGGACCCGATCTTGGCGATCAGGTGCTTTGCTGCCTCATACGGCACGATGTGGTCATGCTCGGCGACCGCATGCAGGAACGGCACCTTGATGTCCTCGAGCTTCGCCGCACGGCCGCCGACCGACATGGTGTCGTTGAACAGCTTGTTGTCCCACATCAGGTCCTTGGTGATGGTGCGGAAATACTCGCCGGCCAGCGGCAGCGTGTCGGTCGCCCAGCGGTCGAACATCCGGTAGGATTTGACGAACTCGTCGTTCCAGATGTTTTCCCAGAGCTGGATCTGGCTGACGGTACGCGAGGCTGGGCGCAGCATCTCGAACGACGACAGGATCATCTCGGGCGGCACGTTGCCGACGCTGTCGACGAGGCGATCGACATCGAAATAGCGACGGTCGGAGAAGTTCGAGAACAGCTTCATCTCGCGAAAGTCGATCGGCGTGGTGAAGCAGATCAAATTCTTCATCGGCCCGTCTCTGTGGATCGAGCCGTAGAGCAGCGACAGCACGCCGCCGAAGCAATAGCCGATGACGGAGACGTCCTGTTCGCCGGAATCCTGTTGCACGCGGCGGATGCAGTCCGGGATGAAGTCGAGGACATAGTCCTCCATGCGGAGGCTCTTCTCCTCCGGCCGTGGCGCGCTCCAGTCGAGCATGTAAACGTCGTAGCCGCGCTTCAACAGGAACTCGATGAAACTCTGGCCGGGCACGAGGTCGAGAATGTAACCGCGATTGGTGGTCGCCATCACGATCAAGATCGGAATTCGATAGATCTCGTCGGACATCGGCCGATAATGGTAGAGGCTCATCGTCCCGCGCGAATGCAGCACGTCCTTCGGCGTCGAGCCGAGCGTGGGACCGGACGTCGAGAAATATTCGACGCCCTTGATGCTGCGCTGGATGGCGCGTTGCACCTCGGACTGGATGCGCTCCGGGATCCCTGCGAAGTCTAATCCGGCGGGTACATTCATGTCTGCTCTCCGCCTTCTGATGGCGGCCGCTTGGTGCGCGGCGGGCGCAATGCAGTATCGGAGCCCTGAGAAATGCCGGAACTTGCCGCCATCTGGCTCAGCATCGACTTGATCTCACCGATCTGTCCTTCGATGGACTGCAGCCGTTCCGCAAGGCCGGTGACCTGGTCCCGGCTCGGCAGATTCATGGAGACCAGATATTTCTCCATGAGATCGCCGAGCTGCTTCTGAGCACCTGCAGCAACGCCGCCGGCTCGGTTCACGGCTTGCGAAAACTCGGGCGACGACATGGCCTGATTGGCGAAGGAGTTGAACCCCTTCTCCATCTCGCCAATCATCTTCTGCCACATGGCAACGGGGTCATTGCTCTTGTCGGTCATCGGCGTCCTCCTGAGATCGAGAGCTTCGATGCCCTTCCTTTTTCGCCATACCACACCGTTGCGCGGTGCCGGTCAACCGGCAAGCAGCGGGTCCGGTGTCGCGGACGCGGCTTCATCGCGAGGAGAAACCGTGCGATACAGCACTGATCAAAAGCCGAGGGAACGCACCCGTGAACGCCTATCAGCCGCCGCAAACCGTCCACGCCAACGGCATCGACATCTGTTACGAGACTTTCGGCAACGACAGTGCCGAGCCGCTGCTGCTGATCATGGGGTTAGGCGCCCAGATGATCCACTGGGACGATGCGTTCTGCGAGCAGCTCGCCGCGCGCGGCTTTCGCGTCATCCGGTTCGATAATCGCGACATCGGCAAGTCGAGCCATCTCGCAGGCGGCAAGCGTCTGACGCCGCTCGAGCTGTTGAAGCTCCGCTTCCTCAGGATTCCCGTTGCGGCCACCTACAAGCTGATCGACATGGCGAAAGACACGGTCGGGCTGATGGACGCACTCGGCATCAAGTCGGCGCATCTGGTCGGGGCGTCCATGGGCGGCATGATTGCGCAAGAAGTGACGTTGTCGTTTCCCGAGCGCGTGCGCTCACTGACATCGATCATGTCGACGACCGGCAATCCGCGCGTGCCGCCCCCGACACGTGAGGCCGCCGCGATGCTGATGGCGCCGCCGCCGCGCAGCAAGGAGGAGTTTATCGCCCGTTACGGCCAAACCTGGAACGTGTTGCGGGCCGGGTCCTTTCCGGAGGAAGAGGCGCTCGATCCCGGTCGTGCCGAGCGCGTGTTCGCGCGGGGGCTCAATCCGGCCGGCGTCGGCCGGCAGCTCCGCGCGGTGCTCGCCTCCGGCAGCCGCAAGGAGCGGCTGCACGGCGTCAAGACGCCGACGCTCGTGATCCACGGCACCGTCGATCCGCTGGTCCGCCCCGAGGGCGGCAGGGACACGGCAGAGTCAATTCCTGGCGCCAAGCTGCTGATGATCGACGGCATGGGCCACGCGCTGCCGATGCGGTTCTGGCCGGAGATCATCGGCGCCATCGCCAAGCACGCACATGGCGCAGCGGCGCAGGCGGCGTAGATTGACCGGCGCCGCGGGTCTCCTCACGGTGACCATGTGAGCTGCCGGTTACTCTCTTAACGCGAGCCGGCACGAAAGCTATACAGGCCTCCTTCAATCGCCGAGAACCTCACTCGCCAACAAAGAGGCTGCGGCCTCTCGGAGTTTACATGCATCTCGTCGTCCGGTCAGCCGCAATCGTCGCCGCTTCAGTCCTCACGCTGTCCCTCGCCGGTGGCGTCGCGATGGCGGGTAGCGCGCAAGAAGAAGCCAATCGCAAAACTGTCCTTGCGTTCTACGAGAAGGGGCTCAACCAAAAGGACGCCGATGCAGCCCTCGCCCATGTCGGCGACCGCTACGTCCAGCACAATCCAAACGCGGCCGATGGCCCGGACGGCTTCCGAAAGTTCATCGGCTTCCTGCGCGAAAAATTCCCGAACTCGCACAGCGAGATCAAGCGCAGCTTCGTGGATGGCGACTATGTCATCCTGCACGTTCACGCGGTTCGCGAGCCCGGCAGCAGGGGCAACGCGATCGTCGACATCTTCAAGCTGGAGAACGGCAAGGTCGTCGAACACTGGGACGTCGTGCAACCGATCCCGGAAAATCCGGCGAACAACAACACGATGTTTTAGCTCGGAGCCGTAGCCCGGATGGAGCGCTGCGCAATCCGGGTTCTTGCGCGGATCGACCGTCCCGGATTTCGCTGCGCTCATCCGGGCTACAAATAGCCGCCTAGCTCTTCTTCGCCATCCAGATCACGTGACGAGCGCCACCGCCTCTTCCGGTGGCGCGGATATTGACTTCGTTGACGTCGAAGCCGGCGCTGCCGAGCCGCTTGGTGAAGGCCGGGTTGGGCCCCGAGGACCAGACCGCGAGCACGCCTCCCGGCCGCAGCGCCGTCTTCGCTGCCTTCAATCCGCTCGCATTGTAGAGCGCATCATTGCCCTTCCGGGTCAGCCCTTCTGGCCCGTTGTCGACGTCGAGGAGGATGGCATCGAATGCCGACCGCTGCGCCCGGATGATTTCGCCAACGTCGGTTTCCCGTATGCTCACCCTGACATCATCGAGACTGTCGCCGAACACCTGCGCCATCGGGCCCCGCGCCCAGGCGACCACCGCCGGCACGAGCTCGGAGACCACAATCTTCGCCTTGCTTCCGAGCACGGTCAGCGCCGCACGCAACGTAAAGCCCATGCCCAGGCCGCCGATGAGGACGACGGGTTTTGCGACCGTCTCGATCTGCTTCGCCGCGAGTGTGGCGAGCGCGGCCTCCGAGCCTGACAGGCGGTTGTTCATCAGCTCGTTGGTGCCGAGCTTGATGGAAAACTCCTTGCCTCGCCGCATCAGGCGAAGCTCTTCATCGGAGCCGGGGATCTTGGCGGTGTCGATCTTTTCCCAGGGAATCATGCGAGAGCTTTAGCACGTCTCGGCCGCCGGCCTATCCACCTGCCCACACGTCCAGCACATACCTGTTCTTGGCGCCCATCTCCTCGATCCAGCGGGCAGCCGTGGCGGCATCGCTGCCGCTCTTCTCGCGATGGATCGCGACCAACGCCGCCTTCACGTCGGGCTCCATCTTGCTGCCGTCGCCACAGACATAGACGATCGCGCCCCGCCCGATCAGCGGCCAGACCTTGTCTTTCTGCGCGGCGAGGACGTGCTGCACATAGGTCTTCGGTCCTTCCGCACGCGAGAACGCGGTGAACAGCTCGGTGATGCCGCTTGCCGCCAGCGCCTTAAGCTCGTCCGCGTAGAGAAAATCCTGCTCGGGATGACGGCAGCCGAAAAACAGCATAGCCGGGCCGAGGGCGGCGCCCTTGGCCTTGCGGGCGGCGCGCTCCTGGAGGAAGCCGCGGAACGGTGCCAATCCCGTGCCCGGGCCGATCATGACAATCGGCACGGACGGATCGTCCGGGAGCCGGAAGCCGGCCTTGGTCTCACGCACGGTTGCATGGATCACGTCGCCCGCGCGTCGATTGGCGAGGTAGTTCGAGCAGATACCCTTGTAGGTGCCGCGGCCGGAGGCGGCCGGTCCTTCAACCACGCCGACCGTGACGCTGCAACGAACTGGATCGACCGACGGCGAGGACGAGATCGAATAATAACGCGGCGCCAGCAGCGAGAGCATTTCCAGATAGACGTGGAACGGCAATTCGCAGGCCGGATATTCGAGCAGCAGATCGAACACCGATTTCCGCCTGGCCAGAATCTCGCCGCGATAGTGCTCGAGTGGCTCAGCCTCATCGCCGACAAAGCCCAGCAGCTTCGGCCTGGTCACCGGGCAGCGGGTGTGTTCGGCCATGATCTTGATCTGGTTCCGCGTCGCCACTTGCTGGAGCTCGACGAACTCGCTGAGCAGACGGCCGACCGACACGGCATCGCCGACCGGCAATTGCGCGCGGCGGCCTTCGGCGACCTGAAGCCTGATCTGGTCGGCCGGCTGGAAGCCGAAGCGACGGGCAACCGAATCCACCAGCGTCGGATCGTTGCGCGGAACCACACTCAGATGATCACCGACGCGGTAATTGATGTTGGAAGGCAGCTGCACCTCGATGTGACGCGTCGAACGCTCCGACGGATTAGAACCGGCCTTGTTCTGAAGCTCGTCATTGACCAGCACCTTCATGGCCACCGCGCCGCCCTGGGCGACGATGGTGTTGACGGCGGTCACCGCGACCGGCTCGATCGCGTAGAGCGGATCGTCCTCCGCGGTACGGGTGAAATTCCAGTCGATGCCGAATTCCTTGGTCGCGACCTGGGCGGCCGCCGGGAACCATTTCTGGAACTGGCCGTCGAGATCGCTGCGCGCATCGCCCTCGCCGCGCGGATAGACCGCGCGCGCACCATGCGCCGACAATTGCTCGTCGATGAAGCGCGGCACCGACTGATAGGTCGCGGCCCAGTCGCTGTTGCCGCAGCCGAACACGGCGTATCGCACATTGGCAAACGCATCCTTCGGCAGCTCGTCGCCGAGCCATTTGACGAATTGCGTCGCATTGTCTGGCGGCGCGCCGTTATAGGAGGCGCAGATGATCAGCACGCCACCTTCCCGCGGCAGCTTGCCCACGTAATCGTCGAGCGGCCCCAGATGCACGGCAAAGCCGTTGATCTCGGCCAGGTCGGCCATCCGCGTCGCCAGCTCCTCGGCGGTCCCAAGATTGGAGCCGTAGAGTACCAGCATCGGCGTGTTGTGGCCGGGCCGCGCGGTGGGCTGGCGCGGTGCCTTCGGTGCCGACGACACCGCCACAGGTCCGCCATAGGCACCGCGCTCGCGATCGGCGCGCGGACGGACCTTGATCTTGAAGCCTTCCGGCTTCATCGTCAGCGTTTCCTTCAGATGCATCTGGTAGCGCTGGTGGTCGATCAGCTTGAAACGCTGGAGGATCATGCCGAGCGCGAGCGCGGCCTCGTGCATGGCGAAGCCGCGGCCGATGCAGGCGCGCTGGCCATTGCCGAACGGCTTCCAGGCATTGATCGGCCGCTTGGCTTCCGCCTCCCGGCTGAAATTCTCCGGATCGAACGCGTCGGGGTTCGGACCCCAGACCGAGGGATCGCGATGCAGAGCGGTCACCAGGATGGTGGTGAACGTGCCTTTCCGGAGCTTGTACTTCCCGCCGCCGATGGTCTCGTCGTTCAGCGGCGAGATGCCATAGGCCGGCGCCGGCGGCCACAGCCGCAGCGCCTCCTTCAATATCTGGGTGATGTAGGTCAGCTGCGTCACCTGCTGATAAGTCGGCTTCGCGTTGGCGTCGGGACCGAAGACGCGATCGACCTCGTCATAGGCTTTCTTGAGAATGTCGGGGTGCTTGAGCAGCGCATACAGCGTGCAGGACAACAGGCCGCTGGTGGTCTCGTGGCCCGCGATCAGGAACGTGTTGATCTGATAGCGGATGTTGACGTCGTCGAGCTGCTCGCCGGTCGAGCGATCGACCCCGGTCATCATCGCCGCAAGCATATCCTTCTTATCGTCGGTCGCCTCGCCTCCCTTGCGGCGCTCCGCAATGATCTCGTCGACCATCTTGTTCATGAAGTCGACGTCTTCGGCCATGGTCTTGCGCCGCTTCTGCATCCAGAGCTGCTCGAACGGCAGGCCGCGCGTCATCATGATGGTTTCGAGCGAGCGCACCAGCGACTCGACGAAGGGATGGTAGTCACGCCGGTAGAATGAATTGAAGCGGTAGTCGAAGCCGCACAGGCCGATCGTATCCAGCGTCAGCGCCGTCATGTCGTGGACGACGTCGATCTCGTCGTCGGCATTGAGCCGTTCCCATTTGCCGACGAGCTGCTCGGCAATGTCGACCATGCTGGGGTGATAGGATTGCATGGCGCGGTTGCCGAAGGGCTGGAGCAGGATGTTGTGCGCCTTGCTCCAGTTCGGCTCCCGGGTGTCAGCCGTGAACAGGCCGTCGCCGCCGACCGCGCGCACGCGGCGCAGCGCACCGCGCACCGTCTTGTCGAAACGCTTCTCGTCGGAGAGCTCGTCGACGAGATCGTGGCCGGAGACGACCACGATCGGCGAGCCCATCATGTCGAGCCAGAAGATCGGACCCAGCTCCTTGGCAAGTCGGGTCAGATGCTGCACCGGCGCGGACGAATCCAGCGACAGCATGTTGCCGACCACCGGCTTGGTCGGCGGCTGCGGGATCGGGTCCAGACGGTTCTTGGATGACATCGAAATGTAGTCCCCCTGCTTCAATGTCGTCATTGCGAGCGAAGCGAAGCAATCCAGAAATATTCCGCGGAGGCAGCCTGGATTGCTTCGTCGCTTCGCCTCTCGCAATGACGCGTTCGCGATGACCAGCTAGCCGAACCGCCTTCTACGCCACTCGATCAGCTTGGCGCTGACTTCCTCCGGCTTCTCCTGCTGCGTCCAATGGCCGCTGTCGCGGACCAGATATTTTTCCAGATCGGGGATCAGCTTGTCCATGCCATCGGCAGAAGACGGCGGCAACACCGCATCATTCTCGGCCATGATCATCAGCGACGGCACGCGCACCGTATGATCGAGCCCTTCGGCGCGCGTCCAGTTGCGGGACATATTGCGGTACCAGTTGATGCCGCCGGTGAAGCCTGTCCTGGTGAAATTGTCGACGAACACCTTTTTCTCTTCCGGCGACAGGATCAGCGTGCGCGGATCGTGCTTCGCATCGTAGCCTGCGATCATCTGCGGGAATGCCAGGTTCAGTCGCGGCGAAGCACCGACACCCGCGACGACTTCCTCCGCCGGAGCATCTGCCGGGCGCGGTACGGGCTTGCGCATGAAGGCATCGAAGGTCTGCTCGACGCGGCTGCCAAAGATCCTGTCAGGCTCACGCGCCGGGTCCTGGAACTGCACGATATACATCTTGTCGCCGAAGCGCGCGCGCAGGAGCTCGATCGGGTCGGCCCAGGCGCGGTTGGTATGAGGCGTATTGATGCCGACCACGCCGGCGACCCGGTCAATGTGCCGGAGCGGCATCTGCCAGACGATGAAGCCGCCCCAGTCATGGCCGACGAAGATCGCCTTGTCGATCTCCAGATGATCGAGCAGTCCGACCAGATCGCCGGTCAGATGCTCGATGTCGTAGTCCTCCACCGGCTCTGGGCGGTCGGTCGCGCCGTAGCCGCGCTGGTCCGGCGCGATCACGCGGATACCGGCCTCGCTCAGCGCCTTGATCTGGTGGCGCCAGGAAAATGCGAGTTCGGGCCAGCCATGGCACAGCACCATCGGCGGTTTGTCTGTGACCGGGCCCGCCTCGTAGTAGCCCATGCGGATTCCGTTCGTCTGCACGAACTTGAGCGGTGGCATTTCAATCATCGGAACATTTCCTATTCAGCGGCGCCCTTGATGTCCGCAGCGGGCAAAGCATAGGCCGCCTCCAGCGCGGCGAATTCTTCCGGCAGCATGTCGCACATCACCTGCACGTGCGGAATGATGTTGGCGCCGACGATGAAGCCGAAATCGAGCTGGTCGCGATAGCTCTGCACGGTGATGTTGAGCGCCTGTCCATGCGTCGAGATCGACACCGGAAAGATGTGCAACAGCTCCGCGCCCGCGGCGTAGAGCGTCTGCCGCGGCCCCGGCACGTTGGACACCGTGATGTTCGCAGCCGGCGGCAGCACATTCGACAAATCGGAGCGGCTGTAGAGCAGCGCCATGATCTGAACGATGATCGGCGCACCCAGCATCGAGATGTTGGAGACCTGCGGCATCAGTGCCCGCAGCGGATGCGACATCTCCTTGGACTTGGTCGATTGCGCGATGATAGCTTCCAGGCGTGCCTTGGGATCGTCGATGTTGGTCGCGATCGAGCAGATCATGCCGAACACCTGGTTGTTGGCCTCGGTGTTGCCCTCCTCGCGCAGCGAGATCGGCACGGCAGCGGTCAAGGACTTCGCCGGCAGCGTTCCGTGTTGCTGCAGGTAGCGCCGGACCACGCCGGAGGCGAGGGCCAGCACGACATCGTTGAGCTTGCCGCCGGCCTGCTTGGCCAGCGCCTTGGATCGCGACAGCGAGATCGAGACGCCGGCGAAGCTGCGCTCGGACGAGATCGATTTGTTGAGCATGGTCGGTGGCGACACCATGCTGGCGAGGCTCTCGCGCGATTTTGGATCGGATATCTTGCTGAGCACGTCCGAGACGCTCTTGACCATGGTCGGGATGTTGCCGGCGAAGCGTACCGCACTCTCGATCTGGTACATCGCATTGTCGAACAGGATCGAACCGATGTCACTCTTGCCGGTGCGCGGCAGTTGCAGGTTCTTCGCGGCCGCAGATGCATCGAGCGGCTGGGTGAAGAGCTGCTGGTAGGAATCGACCAGGTTCGCCGCGATGTCGCGCGGCTCTTGCCCGGGCTTCGCTCCCGCGGTCGGCGGATCGACCTTCCGCGGGATCGGCGAGATATCGTAGATCATGTTGGTCAGCGCCGCACCGGCGCCGCCGTCGATGGCAGCATGATGCATCTTCGAATAAAGTCCGACCTCGTTGTCCTTCATGCCCTCGAACACGTAGAACTCCCAGAGCGGGCGGGCGCGGTTCAAGAGCTTGGCGTGCATCCAGCCCACGATGCGCTCAAGCGTGGCGCGGTCGCGCGGCTGCGGCAGGCTGGCGCGAAAGATGTGACGATCGATGTCGAACTGTTCGTCCTCGACCCAGGAGGGATGATCGATGTCGAGCGGCGCCTTCTCCAGGCGCGCCTTGAGGATCGGCGCGACGTGCAGGCGCGAGACGATCATCGCCTTGAAATCTTCGAAGAAGTCGCCCTTGTAGTCGTCCGGCAGGCGAAAGATCGCCATGCTCCCGACATGCATCGGCATTTCCGGCGTTTCCAGATAGAGAAACGACGCGTCCAGCGACGACAGTTTCTTACCGTCAGCCATGGTTCCCTCCCGAGTATTTGACGGGCGCCTTAGGCGGCGCTTCTCGTCAGGCCGATACTGCCTGTTCCGGCGGGGCATATGCAATGGCAAACGGCCCTGCCCTGTCAAATGGCCAGAACTCTCCCTCCGGTTGCGCAAGGCGGTCTGCCACGGCCCACAGCGCCGCGGGGTTCACCCCAAGCCCGATATGGCTCGCCAGATGCACCTCGATGTTCTCGGCGCGGTCGGAGGGACGCAGCAGGCAGGTCCGCCAGTTCACGATGCCGTCGGCGCGCGAATAGATCGACGTCGCCGGCACCGGAAGATCGCCCGCGATCGCCTCCCGCAGCTCGGCGAAATCCTCGACACGCTCGCCGGACATCATCTCGTAGAGCCGCGTCGCATTGGTCGCTCGTATGTCATTGGCAAAAGGGCTGCCGAGCGTGATGACATTGCGGACCATGTCGGGCGCCTGCAGCGCGAGATCGCGCGCATGGACGCCGCCCAGACTCCATCCGACCAGGCTGACCTTGCGTCCGCTCGCAGCATGGATTTCGGCGAGACGGGCGCGCAACGAATCCCGCATCCGTCCGAACCCGCCGAAATTACGGCCCATCTGCCAGGCACGTGCCTCATAGCCGAGTTCGCTGAGATAGCGCCGCATCGGCGCCATCGAGAGGTCGCTGGCGAGGAAGCCCGGCAGCGCCAGCACCGGATGGCCATCGCCTTTGGGCGCCCGCATCAGGACCGGCGACAGCAGCAGGCTGGCGTTGAGTTCGAGCAACCCACGGGCTTCGGCGAGCAGCAAAGCAAGGCTGGGCGGACGAAGCCGGCCCGGGGTCTGCGGCCCGTCTGGACCGGGCGGCATTATTTCTTCTTGTCGCCGCTGCGCGTGCCGCCGAGGCCGGCCATGGTGACGAACATGTCCTGAAACCGCTCGGCGAGCTTTGGATCGAAGGTGAACCAGCTCTGGATCAGCGACTCCGGCGAGACCTTGTCGATGTTGCTCAGAACCTGCTGCTGCAGCTTGTCCATCACCGCCGTCTGCATCGGTGCCAGATCCGGCAATCCGATGAACTGTCGGGCCTCGAGGGGGGTGCAGTCGATTTCGATGTTAACTTTCATGTCCCCTCCAGATGAGATTCGAGCGGCCGTCCGTAGTATCGCCGCGAGAAGGTGTGCAACGCAAGCGACCTGAGGGCGGTGGCAGCCACCGGCTTCCCCGATCGGCGGATATGGTCAATCAAAATCAGCCGCGTCCGCGCCCATCCACCCGTCAATGCCGGTCAGCATTGCTGCACAGCGGTGCAACTTGGCGCGTTCCTTGCTGGAATGGCGCTTGCACGGGTCGAGAACTCTGGGCAACATGGTTCGATCAGCCCCGCCGAACAATCAAAAATGACGGTGCGGGCGAGTGGAGAGGTCAAGAATGTCAGTCGGACGAAGTCTGTTTGCGGCGACGCTCGCCAGTATGCTTGCGTGGGCGGTCTCGCCGGCGTCGAGCCAGACGCTGCGCTACGCCAACCAGGGTGAGCTCAAGTCGCTCGACCCGTACACGCTGAACGAGTCCACCACCAGTGCGCATCTCGGTCATGTCTATGAGGGCCTGGTTGCCCGCGGCAAGGACCTGAAGATCGTCCCGGCACTCGCCGAAAGCTGGGAGACGCCGGAGCCGACACGCTGGCGCTTTCACCTCCGCAAGGACGTCAAATTCCACAACGGCGACCCGTTCACCGCGGACGACGTGGTGTTCTCGGCCGAGCGCGTGCGGGCGAAAGGTTCGAATTTCCAGAGCCGCGTTCCCGCCGATGCCAAGGTGGTCAAGATCGACGATTACACCGTCGATTTCGTCCTGACCTCGCCCAATCCCATCCTGACGGCGCTGTGGGCGACCTGGTACATCATGGACAAGAAATGGGCAGAGGCGAACGATGCGACGGCACCGACGCCTGCCGCCGCGACGACCCCGAGCTACGCCTCGCTCCATGAGAACGGCACCGGCGCCTTCACGATCGAAAGCCATCAGCCGGGCGTGAAGACCGTCTTCAAGGCCAATCCGAACTGGTGGCGCAAGCCGGAACATAATCTGAAGGAGATCGTCTTCACGCCGATCGCCAACCCGGCCACGCGTGTCGCAGCGCTGTTGTCCGGTGAGGTCGACGTGATCGAGCCGGTTCCGGTCCAGGATATCGAGCGCGTGAAAGCGAGTCCGAACGCCACCGTGCTGACGGGGCCCGAGCTCCGCACCATCTTCGTTGGCATGGATCAGGCGCGCGACGAGCTGTTGTACTCCAACGTCAAGGGCAAGAACCCGTTCAAGGACGTTCGCGTCCGCGAAGCTGTCTACCGGGCAATCGATATCGATTTGATCAAGAATCGCGTCATGCGCGGGCTCTCCACACCGTCCGCGCTGATGGTTGCTCCGGAGATCTTTTCGCTGTCGAAGGACTTCACCCGGCCGAAGCTCGATCCTGACGCCGCCAAGAAGCTCCTGGCGGATGCCGGCTATCCTGATGGTTTCGAGGTGACAATGGACTGCCCGAACGATCGCTACGTCAATGACGCCGCGATATGTCAGGCGGTCGTCGGCATGCTCGCCCGCATCAACATCAAGGTAGACCTGCTGGCGCAGCCGAAGGCCCAGTATTTCGCCAAGGTGCTGAAGCCCGGCGGCTACAAGACTTCGCTGTTCATGCTGGGCTGGACCCCGGATACGCTCGACTCCCATAACGTACTGCACGACATCATGGGCTGCCGGGACGATCCCAAGGATCCGAACCGCGGCGAAGCCAATCTCGCCGGCTATTGCAACAAGCAGTTCGACGAGCTCGCCGACAAGGTTCTCGTGGAACCCGATACGGGCAAGCGCGATCTCCTGATCAAGCAGGCCTTCGAGGTCTCGATGAAGGACTGGGCCTACGTCCCGCTGCACCAGCAGGCGCTCGCCTGGGGCGTCTCGAAGAAGGTGAAGTTGACCCAGCGTGCGGACAACATGGTCATGCTCTACTGGGCGACCAAGCAGGACGAGTAGGCGTCGACAAGTTGTGAAGTCCCGGAAGCCAATACTACCAAGACCTGGCTTCCGGGACTTGCTATTTCGGGCTAACGCAATGATGCGTGCCACTGAAGAAATGTGAAAGGAACAGATGCTCGCTTTCACACTGCGCCGGGCCATTCAGGCCATTGGTGTCATGATCGCCGTCGGGATCATCTCCTTCTCGATGTTTCGTTTCGCCGGCGATCCCGTGAACCAGATGGTCGGGATGGACACGTCGGGCGCCGAACGTGCCGCGATCCGCAAATCGCTCGGCCTCGACGATCCCGTGATCGTGCAGTTCGGCCGCTATATCGGCAACGCTGCGCAGTTCAAGTTCGGCGTCTCCTACCAATTCCGCCTGCCTGTCAGCAATCTTCTGATGGAGCGGATGCCCGCGACCCTGGAGCTCGCGATCTGCGCCACCATCTTCGCGATGCTCTGTGGCATCCTGATGGGCGTCTATTCGGCGCTTCGCCGCGACAGCTGGCTCACACACGCGTTCCAGGCGATCTCGCTGATCGGCATCTCGCTGCCGACCTTCCTGATCGGCATTCTCATGATCTACCTGTTCTCGGTGACGCTCGGCTGGCTGCCCTCGTTCGGGCGCGGCGACGTCGTGCATATCGGCTGGTGGACGACGGGTCTGCTGACGCTGTCCGGACTGAAGGCGCTGATCATGCCCTCGATCACGCTGGGCTTGTTCCAGATGACGCTGATCATGCGCCTGGTCCGCACCGAGATGCTCGAAGTCATGCGCACCGACTACATCCGCTTCGCCCGTGCCCGCGGCCTCACCACCCGCGCCATCCATTACGGACATGCGCTGCGCAACACGCTGATCCCCGTCATCACGGTGGCCGGCCTGCAATTTGGCTCGGTAATTGCATTTGCGATCATCACCGAGACCGTGTTCCAGTGGCCCGGCATGGGGTTGCTGTTCGTGCAGGCCGTGCAGAATGTCGATATCCCGATCATGGCCGCCTATCTGATGATGGTGTCCCTGATCTTCGTCACCATCAATCTCGTGGTTGATATCCTCTACACCATCGTCGATCCGCGGCTGCGCTCGACGATCAGCCGGGCACATTGAATGAGCGAAGCCGTCGTCCCGCACAAGGTCGAAGAACGCGGCCCGCGCGCCGACGCGCCGGGTTGGTTCAAACGCGCGCTCGACAGCGACCTGTTCTATTCATTTCGCCGCTCCAAGATCACCATGGTCGCAGCGGCGGTGACGCTGCTGTTCTTCCTGGTCGCGATCCTCGCCTCGGTGCTGTCGGTCCAGAATCCCTTCGACCCGGCGCAGCTCCAGCTGATGAACTCGCGCATTTCGCCATTATGGACCTCCGACGGCCAGAGCCCGTTCCTGCTCGGCACCGACGAACAAGGCCGGGACGTATTGTCCGCGATCCTTTACGGCATGCGCATCTCGCTTCTCGTCGGCGTGCTCGGCGTCGTCTTCTCCGGCGCGATCGGCATCCTGCTCGGGCTGACGGCCGGCTATTTCGGCGGTGCCGTCGACGGGCTGATCATGCGCATCGCCGACGTGCAGCTTTCATTTCCGGCGATCCTGATCGCGCTGCTGATCAACGGCATCGCCAAATCGGTCTTCGGCAACAAGCTCGACGAGATGAGCATGCTGGCTGTCCTGGTCTTCGCGATCGGGTTGAGCTTTTGGGTGCAATATGCCCGCACCGTGCGCGGCTCCGTCATGGTCGAGAAGAACAAGGACTATGTCGCCGCCGCCCAGCTCATTGGCCTGCCCGCCCCGGTGATCATGTTGCGCCACGTGCTGCCGAACACGATGGGGCCGATTCTCGTCATCGCCACCATCAATCTCGCGCTCGCTATCATCACCGAGGCGACGCTGTCGTTCCTCGGCTCGGGGATGCCCGAGACCATGCCATCGCTGGGCACGCTGATCCGCATCGGCAACAACTATCTGTTCGCGGGCGAATGGTGGATCGTCGCCTTCCCTGGAATCGCACTCGCGGCGCTGATCCTGTCGATCAATCTGCTCGGCGACTGGCTGCGTGACGCGCTTAACCCGAAACTCCGATGAGTATGCAGCGTTCATGACCGAGCCCGTTCTCTCCGTTCGTAATCTTCAGGTCGAGTTCGCCTCCCGCCGGGGCACGCTGCGCGCGATCGATAGTGTCTCCTTCGACATCGCCAAAGGCGAGGTGCTCGGTGTTGTCGGCGAGTCCGGCGCCGGCAAATCGGTCACCGGACTCGCGGTCATTGGCCTGATCGATTCCCCTGGCCGCATCTCGGGCGGCGAGATCCGCCTCTCCGGCCTGCGCATCGACAATCTGCCGCCGGAAGAGATGCGCCGCGTGCGCGGAAAACGTATCGGCATGATCTTCCAGGACCCCCTCACCTCGCTCAATCCGCTGTACAAGATCGGCGACCAGCTCATCGAGACGATCAGAACCCATCTGAACCTGTCCGAGACCGCCGCCCGCCGGCGAGCCATCGACCTGCTCGCCGAAGTCGGTATTCCGGCTCCGGAAAAGCGCATCGACGGCTATCCGCACGAATTCTCCGGCGGCATGCGCCAGCGCGTTGTGATTGCGCTCGCGATCTGCGCCGAACCGGAGCTGATCATCGCCGACGAGCCGACCACCGCGCTCGACGTCTCCGTACAGGCGCAGATCATCTCGCTGATCAAGCGTCTCGGCCGCGACCACGGCACCGCGGTGATGCTGGTGACCCACGACATGGGCGTGATCGCCGAGACCTCCGACCGGGTCGCGGTGATGTATGCCGGCCGAGTCGCCGAGATCGGTCCGGTGCAGGACGTGGTCAGGAACCCGCTGCACCCCTACGCCAAGGGCCTGATGGGCGCGATCCCGACCCTTGCCGGCGACGACAAGCGTCTGGTGCAGATCCCCGGCTCCATGCCGCGCCTGTCGGCAATCCCGCGCGGCTGTTCGTTCAATCCGCGCTGCGCATTCGCATTCGACCGATGTCGCGTGGAGAGGCCGGAGCCGCTGCCGCGCGGCGCGCAATCGGTCGCCTGCCACCTCTATGACAGCGTGCCGGCGGAGAGCGCGGCATGAGCACTCCCTTCGTCCAGGCCACGAATCTGCGCCGCGTCTTCGACGTCTCGAAGCCCTGGCTCAACCGCATGCTCGAAGGCGGGCAGCTCGAATATCTCAAGGCCGTCGACGGCGTCACCTTCGACATCAGGAAGGGCGAGACCTTTGCACTGGTCGGCGAATCCGGCTCGGGCAAGACTACGGTAGCGCGGATGGTCGTCGGCTTGCTGCCGCCAAGCTCCGGCAACGTCTTGATCGACGGCATCTCGATGACCGATCCGCGGCAGGCCCAGGCGCGGCGGAAACTGCGCCGCCGCATCCAAATGATCTTCCAGGATCCTTATGCGAGCCTGAACCCGCGCTTCCGGGTCGACGCCATCATCTCCGAGCCGATCCGCGCTTTCGACCTGATCGAGGGCGAGCGCGACATCCAGGCGCGCGTCGGAGAGCTTCTCACCCTCGTCGGCCTGCATCCCGACGACAGGTTGAAATTTCCGCACGAATTCTCAGGCGGCCAGCGTCAGCGCATCGCGATCGCTCGCGCGCTCGCCTCCGACGCCGAGTTCATTGTCTGCGACGAGCCGACCTCCGCGCTCGACGTCTCCGTGCAGGCGCAGATCCTGAACCTGATGCGCGACCTCCAGGACAAGTTCGGCCTGACCTACATGTTCATCAGCCACAACCTCGCCGTGGTCCGCCACATGGCGAGCCGCGTCGGCGTGATGTATCTCGGCCGCATCGTCGAGATCGCGGAAGGGCGCGAGCTGTTCGCCCGTCCGCGCATGCCCTACACCAAGATGCTGCTCGGCGCCGTGCCCGATCTTGCCATGAGCGGCCGCCAGCGCATTCCCGTGAAGGGCGAGATCCCGAACCCGATCAATCCGCCGCCCGGGTGCGCCTTCAATCCGCGCTGCCCGCTGGCGTTCGATCTCTGCCGCAAGGAAGCACCTGAATTGAGCAACGGCGTCGCCTGCCACGCGGTCAACACCGCGCCGGTACCGGCGTGACGCGCGCGTGCCATGCAGCCTGCGCATTTGGCGGCGGCCCGGCCCTGTGATCAATTGCGCGCGCCGCAAATGAGGTAGTCCATGGCCAGCATCGTCAATCCCGATCCCTTCACGACGCGCCCCGAGATCGAAGGCACCTTCGGAGTCGTCGCGACCACGCACTGGATCGCGACTGCTATCGGCATGGCCATCCTGGAAAAGGGCGGCAATGCCTTTGACGCCGGCGTCGCCACCGCTTTCACGCTCCAGGTGGTCGAGCCGCATCTGAACGGCCCCGGCGGCGACGTTCCGATCATCGTGCACGACGTGAAGCGCGGCCGCACCGAGGTGATCTGCGGCCAGGGTCCGGCACCGGCCCGCGCCACCATCGCGCATTACAAGAGCGAAGGCCTCGACATGGTGCCTGGCACCGGCCTGCTCGCGGCCTGCGTCCCCGGCACCTTCGAATCCTGGATGATGCTGCTGCGTGACTACGGCACGATGCGCGTGCGCGACGTGCTGGAGCCCGCGATCTCCTATGCGCGCGACGGCTATCCACTGGTCGAGCGCGCCTGCGCCACGATCCAGACCGTCGAGCAATTATTCCGCAAGCACTGGCCGACATCGGCCGCCGTCTATCTCCCGAACGGCGAAGTGCCAAAGCCCGGCACGCTCTTTACCAACAAGACGCTTGCGACGACCTACGCACGAATCCTGAGCGAAGCCGAAAGTGGCGGCGGCGGCCGCGACGCGGAGATCGAGCGCGCACGCAAGGCGTGGTCGCAGGGTTTCGTCGCGGAAGCCATCGACAAATTCTGCCGGACGCAGGAGGTGATGGACGTCAGCGGCTCGCCGCACCGCGGCGTGCTGTCGGCCGATGACATGGCGCGCTGGCAACCGACGGTCGAGGCCCCGCTCACCTATGATTATGGCCGCTACACCGTCTGCAAGGCCGGGGTCTGGAGCCAGGGTCCGGTAACGCTGCAGCAGCTCGCGCTGCTGAAGGGCTTTGCGCTCGATGGGCTCGACCCGACCGGGCCGGAATTCATCCATCTCCAGATCGAATGCGCCAAGCTCGCCTTCGCCGACCGCGAAAAATTCTACGGCGATCCCAAGTTCAGCGAGATCCCGATCGGAACGCTGCTGTCGGATGCCTACAACAACGAGCGCCGCAAGCTCGTCACCGACGAGGCCTCGCTCGATCTCCGGCCCGGTGCGATCGAGGGCTTTGGCGGCGTGGTCAAGCTGCGCCGCGCCGAGGGCCAGCGCGAGGCTGTCGGCGCGCTCGGCGCCGGCGAGCCGACGGTGGGCCGCTTCGGCGAGGTGCGCGGCGACACCGTGCATTTCGACATCATCGACAAGGCCGGCAACATGGTGTCCTCGACGCCATCAGGCGGCTGGCTGCAATCCTCTCCGATCATTCCCGAGCTCGGCTTCTGCCTCGGCAGCCGCGCGCAGATGTTCGATCTGGAGGAGAACCAACCGAGTTCGCTCGCGCCCGGCAAGCGGCCGCGCACCACGCTGTCCCCCACCATGGCATTGCGCGACAGCGAGCCTTATCTCGCCTGGGGCTCGCCCGGAGGCGACCAGCAGGATCAGTGGATCACGCAGTTCTTCCTGCGGCACGTCCATTGCAATCTCAATCTCCAGGAGGCGATCGACGCCCCGGCCTGGCACTCCGAGCATTTCCCGATCTCGTTCTGGCCCCGCACCGCGCGCCCCGGCGTGCTCGTGGTCGAGAACCGCGTGCCGAAGGCGACGATCGCGAATCTTCGCGAACGCGGACATATCGTCGAGGTCGGACCGGACTGGTCGGAAGGCCGCCTCACCGCGGCCTCGCGCGTCGGTCCGCGTCGCCGCGCCGCCGCCAATCCACGCGGCATGCAGGGCTACGCCGCAGGGCGCTAAAGGCAGCACATGACCTGGTCGATCATCGCGCGCGATTCTGCTACCGGCCAGTTCGGCATCGCCGTTGCCACGCGCTTCTTCGCCGTCGGCGCGCGCGTGCCTTATATCGCCGCCGGCCTCGGCGCCATCGCGACGCAGGCCTTCGTCAATCCCTATTACGGCATCGACGGCGTCAAGCTTTTGCGCGAAGGCCTCAACGCACATGATGTTCTCGCCAGCCTGCTCGCAACCGATGACGGCCGCGAGAGCCGCCAGATCCACATCATGGACGCCAGCGGCGCGATCGCCGCGCATACCGGGCGCGATTGCGTCGACTGGTGCGGCCACATAGCCGGCAGCGGCTTCTCCATCGCCGGCAACATGCTTGCCGGCGCCGACGTGCTCGACGAGACCGCAAAAACCTATATCGCCAATGACAGCCTGCCCTTCCCGCGCCGCCTGCTCGCCGCGATGCGCGCGGGCGAGGCCGCCGGCGGCGACAAGCGCGGCAAGCAATCCGCTGCGCTCCTGATCCACGGCGAGGAGGAATGGCCGGCATTGGACCTGCGCGCCGACGATCATCCCGATCCGCTCGGTGAGCTCGAGCGGCTCGAACGGGTCAGCCACGAGCTCTGGGTACACTTCCGCGCCTCCATGCCGACGCGGCAGAACCCGGCCGGCAACACCGATCGCAGCGTCATCGACGCGAGCATCGCCGCAGCGCGCGCAAAACGATCATGAACTCGAGCCCCCTCATTGAGATCAAGGATCTGCGCATTCGTTTTCACGGCGACGACGGCCGCCTCACCTACGCGGTCGACGGTGTCGATCTCAGCGTCGCCAATGGCGCGACGCTCGGCCTCGTCGGCGAATCCGGTTGCGGCAAGAGCGTGACGTCGCTGGCGATCATGGGCCTGCTGCCGAAACAGAGCGCAGAGATCTCGGGCGCGATCCGCTTCGACGGTTTCGACCTGCTTAGGACGTCGGACCAGACGCTGCGCGACCTCCGCGGCAACCGGCTCGCGATGATCTTTCAGGAGCCGATGACTTCGCTCAATCCGAGCTTCACCATCGGCGACCAGATCGTCGAGACGATTCTGCGCCACCGCGGCGGTTCGCGCAGGAGTGCGCGCGAGCGGGCGATCGATCTGTTGCGTCGCGTCCACATCCCCTCGCCCGAGCGGCGGATCGACGAATATCCGCACAAGCTCTCCGGCGGCATGCGCCAGCGCGTCATGATCGCGATGGCGCTGGCCTGCGACCCGCGGCTGCTGATCGCGGACGAGCCGACTACCGCGCTCGATGTCACCCTGCAGGCGCAGATCCTGGAGCTGATGCGCGAGTTGAAGGCGGCGAGCGGCGCCGCCATCATCCTGATCACCCACGATCTGGGCGTCGTCGCCGAAGTCTGCGACGAGGTCGCGGTGATGTATGCCGGCGAGATCGTCGAGCGCGCGCCGGTGGACGAGCTGTTCTCAGCGCCGCAGCATCCCTACACCGTCGGCCTGCTCGGCTCGATCCCGCGGCTCGACCATCGCGCCGAACAGCTCGCCACGATCGAGGGCATGGTTCCGAACATGGCGCAGCCGCCCGCCGGCTGCCGTTTCGCCGCGCGCTGCCCCTTCGTGCTGGACGCCTGCACCAAGGCGCCGCCGCGGCTGGTCGAAATCAGTCCCGGCCACCTCTCGCGCTGCATCCGCGCGCCGCTCGAACGTCTGGTGTCGTGATGGCGCTGCTCAAGGTCGATGGCCTGGTCAAGCATTTCGTCGCCGAGCGTTCGCTGTTTGGAAGGGCGCTGGCGCATGTCAAAGCCGTTGATGGCGTTTCCTTCTCGCTCGATGCCGGCAAGACGCTGGCGCTGGTGGGTGAGTCCGGCTGCGGCAAATCCACCGTCAGCCGCCTGGTGCTGCGGCTGATCGAGCCGGATGCAGGCACGATCCATTTCGAAGGCCGCGATCTGCTCTCGCTCGACGCCGGCGCGCTGCGCGCCTTTCGCCGCGAGGCGCAGATCATCTTCCAGGATCCCTACGCCTCGCTCAATCCGCGCATGACCGTCGGCCAGATCCTGACCGAGCCGCTGGCGCTGCACAACCTGGTGCCGCCCGCCCGGCGCCGCGAACGCGTCGAGGAGATCCTGCGGCTGGTCGGGCTGGAGCCGCGGCTGGCGCGGCGTTACCCGCACGAATTCTCCGGCGGCCAGCGCCAGCGCATCGCCATCGCCCGCGCGCTCGCGGTCGAGCCGAAACTGATCATCTGCGATGAGCCGGTTTCGGCGCTCGACGTCTCGATCCGCTCGCAGATTCTCAATCTGCTGCGCGAGCTCCAGGACCGGCTTGGGCTGGCCTACATTTTCGTCTCGCATGACCTCGCCGTGGTCAAGCACATCGCCGACCACGTGGCGGTGATGAATCTCGGCCAGATCGTCGAGACGGCGGCGGCGGACGCACTGTTTGCCGCGCCCCGCCATCCCTATAGCCGGGCCCTAATGTCCGCGATTCCCGTGCCTAAACCGCGGGCAAAGCGCAGCCGGATTGTGCTGCAGGGAGAGATCCCCAGCGCGCTCAATCCGCCGCCGGGATGCCGCTTCCACACCCGCTGCCCCTACGTGGTCGACCGTTGCCGCAGCGAAATGCCTCAGCTCGTGCAGGATGGCATCGGACATGCAACGGCATGCCACCGAACGTCGGAACTGCCGTCGTCCGAAGCAATCGTCCCAACGGACGGCGGCTTCTCCCCGGTTCTCGAAAAATTGGTCGCCGCCTTTAGCGGCGGCCCGGAAGCAGTCCGCGGCAGCGGGGTTAGTTCATCGGGGACGAACCCGGCATAGCCGTAAAACAGAGGTTGAGAGCGATGAGTCCTATGCGTTTGGCACTCCTGGCGTCGGCATTGCTGACGTCGCTCGTAGGCGCGGCCCAACTCCAGGCCCAGGCCCAGACCACGCTTCGCATCGGCATCGGCGAAGACCCTGATATCCTCGACCCCAGCATCGGCCGTACCTATGTCGGGCGCATCGTATTCTCCGCCTTCTGCGACAAGCTGTTCGACATCGACGAGAAGCTCAACATCGTGCCGCAGCTCGCGTTGTCCCATGAGACCTCGGCCGACGGCAAGGAGATGACGATCAAGCTCCGGCCGAACGTGAAATTCCACGACGGCGAACCGCTCGACGCGGAAGCGGCAAAATTCTCGATCGAGCGTCACATGACGCTGCCGGGTTCGTTCCGCAAGTCCGAGCTCGCCAGCGTCGACCATGTCGAGGTGGTCGATCCCCTGACTATCAAGCTGGTGCTCAAGACGCCTTACTCCCCGTTGATCGCCCAGCTGACCGACCGCTCCGGCATGATGGTGTCGCCGAAGGCCGCCAAGGAGGCCGGCGACAAGTTCGGCCTGCATCCGGTCTGCGCCGGTCCCTACAAATTCGTCGAGCGCGTGCAGCAGGACCGCATGGTGTTCGAGAGATTCGCCGATTACTGGAACAAGGACAACATCCATATCGACCGCGTGGTGTTCCTGCCGATCGTGGATGCCACGGTGCGCCTTGCCAACCTGAAGTCCGGCGGGCTCGATCTGATCGAGCGCGTGCTCGCCACCGACATCAAGGACGTCCGCGCCGACCCCAAGCTCGTGCTGTCAACGGCGCCTGAGCTGGGCTATCTCGGCCTGACCATCAATATTGGCAATGACAAGGCCAAGGGGCCGCTGAGCCAATCGGCGAAAGTCCGTCAGGCGCTCGATCTGTCGATCGATCGCGAGGCGATCAACCAGGTCGTGTTCAACGGCGAGTTCACCCCCGGCAATCAATGGGTCAGCCCGACGCATCCCTATTACCAGAAGGCATTCCCCCTTCATGGTCGCGACATCGCTAAAGCGAAGGCGCTGTTGAAGGAGGCTGGCGTCAGCCTGCCCGTCACGGTCGACTACATGGTGCCGAAGGGGACCGAGTACGAGGCCGTCGCTCAGGTCGTGCAGTCCATGGCGGCCGAAGCAGGTTTCGACATCAAGGTCCGCGTCGTCGAATTCGCGACCACCTTCAAGCAGGCCCAGGCCGGCGAGTTCCAGATCTTCCAGATCAACTGGAGCGGTCGCATCGATCCCGACGGCAACTCCTATATCTTCATGCGCAGCAAGGCACCGCAGAACGATGGCGTCTATTCGAATCCGGAGGCCGACAAGCTGATGGAAGAAGGAAGGCTGACCGCCAATGTCGCGGAGCGCAAAGCGATCTACGAGAAGATGACCAAGATCCTGCTCGACGATTTGCCGATCATCTACATCTACCACCGCACGCTTCTGATTGCGCACACGACCAAGCTCCAGGGATACAGGCAGATGCCCGACGGGCTGGTGCGCGTGGTCGGGCTGAAGTTCAAGTGAGCGTGGCTTCGCCCGACAACCGGCCGGCGCCATGCTGAACTTCCTCGCCCGCCGCATTGTGCAGATCGTGCCGACACTGTTCTTCGTGTCGCTGCTGATCTTCTCGCTCCAGCAATTGCTGCCGGGGGATCCCGCGCTGGTGATGGCCGGCGAGGAGCGCGATCCCGCGGCAATCGAACAGATCCGCCATCAATACCGGCTCGATCAGCCGATCCCCGTACAGTACGTCTATTGGCTTAAGGGCGTTCTATCAGGCAATTTCGGTGAATCGCTGCGCAACAAGATGCCGGTACGCGAGCTGATCGCGCAGAAGCTGCCGGTGACGCTCCAGCTCGGCTCGATGGCAATGTTGATCGCGCTCCTGATCGGCATTCCCGCCGGCATCGTCTCCGCCGTGAAAAGGGGCACCGTCTGGGACTATGGCGCCAATTTGTTCGCGCTGTGGGGCATCTCGACGCCGAATTTCTGGCTCGGCATCATGCTGATCTTCCTGTTCTCGATCGAGCTCGGCTGGCTGCCGGCGTCCGGCTACGTGCCGCTGACCGAGAACTGGCGCGCGAGCCTCGCCGCCACCATCATGCCGGCCTTCGTGCTCGGCAACGCGATTTCCGCGGTCCTGATGCGGCACACCCGGAGCGCCATGCTGCAGGTGCTGGAAAGCGACTATGTCCGCACCGCGCGCGCCAAGGGATTGTCCGAACGCTCGGTCATCCTCAAGCACGCCATGCGCAACGCACTCACGCCGATCATCACACTCGGCGCGCTCGAGCTCGGCACGCTGTTGTCGGGGGCGGTTCTGACCGAGCAGATCTTCTCCATTCCCGGCTTCGGCAAACTGATCGTGGACGCCGTATTCAACCGCGACTACGCGGTCGTACAGGGCGTCGTGCTGGTGACGGCGACGGTCTACATTACCCTCAATCTCGTTGCCGATGTCGCCTACATCCTCGTCAATCCGCGGCTGCGGGGCTAGACTCATGACCGATGCCGCCCTGCCCGCCGCCGCTCCTATCGCGCAAGCTGACGAGCTGGACAGCCCGGCGCGTCGCGCCCGGCGGCGCTTGTTCAAACGCAAGGCCGCAGTATTCGGACTTGTCATGATCACCTTGTTCGTCGGCTTCGCGCTGCTCGCGCCGTTCGTCGTGCCCTACGATCCGATCGCGACGAGCTGGGGCCTCGTCCGCAAGCCGCCCACCGCGGCACACTGGTTCGGCACCGACGAACTCGGTCGCGACATCCTGAGCCGCGTCGTCTACGGCGCGCGCGCGTCCCTGCTCGCGGGCCTCATCTCGGTCGCGATCGCGCTGGGCGTCGGCGTTCCGCTCGGCCTGCTCGCCGGCTATCGCGGCGGCTTCGTCGATGCGCTGATCAGCCGGATGACCGACGCGATGCTGGCCTGCCCATTCCTGATCCTGGCGATCGCGCTCGCCGCATTCCTCGGTCCGAGCCTCGGCAATGCCATGATCGCGATCGGCATCTCGGCAACCCCGATCTTCATCCGCCTGACCCGCGGCCAGGTGTTGAACGTCAAGGCCGAGGACTATGTCGAGGCGGCGCGCGCGCTCGGCAACCCGCCGTGGCGGATCGCGTTTTCGCACATCCTGCCGAACATCCTGCCGGCGCTGCTGGTGCAGGCGACGCTATCGATTGCCGCCGCCATCATCGCCGAAGCCGCGCTGTCCTTCCTTGGCCTTGGCCAGCAGCCGCCGGCGCCGTCCTGGGGCAGCATGCTCAACGCAGCGCAGCGTTTCCTGACCCAGGCGCCCTGGATGGCGATCTGGCCGGGGCTTGCGATCTTCCTCGTGGTGCTGTCGCTGAACCTGCTCGGCGACGGCCTACGTGACGCGCTCGATCCAAGGCAGCGTTAGAGCGGAATGAGAATAGGTTGAATTAAGCGGCCCCGGGCTTGGTGCACCTCTCCCGCTTGCGGGAGAGGCCGGCGCAATGCGCCGGGTGAGGGCTCTCTCCTCTTGGGGGTTCTCGATTGCGGAAATACCCTCTCCCCAACCCCTCCCCCGCAAGCGGGGGAGGGAGCACACCTCCCCCGTTGCAGCAAACGAGCCTGATCTCACCGGTCCTTAGTCTAGCTAGATCACGACCTCGCGCATCACACGGCGGCAATCCATCTCGTATTCGAGATCGACCACCGGCGGCCGGGCATAGTGCCAGGTCAGGCCGGACCGCAACGCCCCGCGGCGGACGAGCTCGTCGACCAGCGTGTGGTGGAAGTCGTGCACGGAATAGGCCTGCACGCCGGTCGTGTCCTTCCAACCGAAGCCGAAGGCCGTCATCCTGTTCTCCATCTGGGACGTCGTCGTGAAGCGCACCTTCTCGCGAAGGCCTTCCAAGCTGAGGTCGCGGTAGCGCACGGTGCGCTCGACATAGGTCCCACTGCCCTCGCGCGCCTCGGCGCCGCCGGAAATCACGAAGCTCGGCGTCTTCGAGCCTGTCGGCCGCGTGAAGGAGAACGCATAGAATGACGGCTTGGCCGGTGGATCGATCTCGGGACAGACATTGCTGCGCGCGACCGGATTGGTGGTGCCGTCGAAGATGCCCCATTCGGACAGCGTCTTCACATAGTGCAGGTTGAACGCGCGAAAGCCTTCCTCGCTGAAGGCCGCGGGCGAGCGCAGTTCGCAGGCGCAGAACGCCGTCAGCGGCCGCCCCGCCGCCTGAATATACTTCGCGGCAAGCGCAAACCCTTCCGCGAGCGGCACCAGCCGGTCGAAGCGGACGCGCTCGATCTCATAGCCATCGTCTGCGGCCGCACCGGCCGAGTACTGGAATACGGACGGAATGAAACGGTAGTTTCCGGCGCTAAATTCACCAACCATGTCGGACTCCTATTCCAGTTGCATGCGAATGCCCTTGTCGCCGTTAAGCAGGCGCTTCAGGTGAAAGCCGGCCAGGGAATCGTCGGCATGCATGCCGACGAGTGCGGCGAAGGCCGGCATGGCGGCGGCATCACCGGCCTCCATCTTGGCAAAAGCCTTGGAATACAGCGCCGTTTCCGGCGCAGCGAATTGGGCCGGAGCCAGCGGCTCGAACGCGCGCAACGGTTCGCTGCGTCCACGCAGCATCAGCTCGCCGACGGGACGACCTCGAAAATTCTCAGCCGTCTCGGCGATGCCGTCACTGACGCAAATCCGCGTGCCCAGATGCTTGTTCGCGGCTTCCAGCCGTGCCGCGATGTTGATGGAATCTCCATACGCGGTGTAGTCGAAAAACCGGTTGCCGCCAAAATTTCCGACCAGTGCCGGCCCGGCGTGGATGCCGATACGGGTGGTGCCGAAATTCACGCCTCTCACCTTCCAGCGCGCGGAAAAATCCTCGGCCCAGGCGTCGAGATCATGTGCGCAGGCGACCGCGCGGGTCGCATAATCGGGCTGATCGCCGGGTGCGTTGAAGAGCACCTGGATCGCATCGCCGATGATCTTGGCGACAGTCCCCTCGTGCGCGAAGACGACCTCGGTCATGCCGCCGACATACTCGTTGAGAAGCGCGCCCAGCGTCTCCGGAGGCGCACTCTCGACCAGCGAGGTGAAGCCGGTAATGTCCGTGAAGATGGTCGCGACATCGCGCCACTGCACTTCGATTCCCTCGCTCTCACCGCTGGCCGCCAGACGCTTGGCGAGCTCGGGCGAGAAATGACGCGAGAGCGCGGCATGGGCGCGCTCCGCCTCCGCCTGGCGGCCTCGCACCTCACGCAGCATTTCGATGTGGCGGATGGTCTTCTGGATCGTCATCTCGAGGTCGGCGAAGTCGATCGGTTTGGTCAGGAAGTCGAACGCACCGCGGTTCATCGCAGTGCGGATATTGCTCATGTCGCCATAGGCAGACACGATGATGGTGGACTTCTTGTCTTCGGCTTCCTGGAGTTTCGCCAGCAGAGACAGCCCGTCCATCCTGGGCATGTTGATGTCGGAGACCACCATGTCGACATGGGGGTTCTGCTCGAGCGACTGCAGCGCTTCGAGGCCGTCGCGCGCGAACATGATGGTCACCGACCCATCGCGAATCTGCCTGCGGAATTTTTGCAGGACCAACGCCTCGAGATCCGGCTCGTCGTCGACGAAGAGGATGGTCGCGGTCATGCGGCTTGCCCGAGCCTCGTGTCGATTTCCTGCCGCAGCAGCGCGAAATCGATCGGCTTGGTGAGAAGTCCGACTGCGCCGCGCTCGATAGCCTTCCGGCGCGTCTCGGCGTCGCCATAGGCGGTGATCATGATGACGGGAACGTCCGGATGCGCAAGACGCACCTTCGGCAGCATGTCGAGTCCGCTCATGCCGGGCATGTTGATGTCGGACAGGATCAGGATCAACGACGGATCGCGAACCTCGGCAGCGAGCTTCAGCGCATCGGGCGCGGACGGCGCGAATTCCATCTGGAAGCGGCCGGCGCGCAAATCGCGCCGGAACTGCTGCCGGAACAGCGCCTCGACGTCGGGCTCGTCATCGACGACCAGGATGTAAACGTTCAAGTCTTGCCTCCGGAAGTGTCGCCCGCCGCCATCATGCGCGGCAGGGCGATGATGAACTCGGTGAATACGCCGGGCTCGGTGTTCACGTCGATCGTGCCGCCGTGCTGATTCACGACGATGTCATGGCTCATGGAAAGGCCAAGGCCGGTGCCCTCGCCGGCCGGCTTGGTGGTGAAGAAGGGATTGAACATCTTCTCCTTCACATCGGAAGGGATCCCGGTGCCGTTGTCGCGAATGCGGATCTCGACCCTCTCGCCGAGAGTTTTGGTAGCCGCGCGTAGCGTGGGCTCGAAGGCGCCTGCGTCGCTCTCCTTGCGCTTGGCGGTGGCGTAGAAGCCGTTCGAGATCAGATTGAGGAAGACGCGCGTGATTTCCTGCGGATAGATATCGACCATGCCTGCGGCGGGGTCGAAGCCGCGCTCGATCGTGACATTGAAGCCGGGCCGTTCGGCACGTGCGCCGTGATAGGCGAGATTAAGGCTCTCCTCCAGGATCGCATTGATATCGCTGGGGCGATGCTCGCCGGAGCCCTCGCGCGAATGCAGCAGCATGTTCCTGACGATGGAATCGGCGCGCTTGCCATGCTGCACCACTTTTTCGAGGTTGCTCTTGAGCATGCCGGTCAGCTCCTCGACCTCCTCCTTCGTCTTGCCGTCGAGCGAGGCCGCTTGCAAGGCCTCGTTGAGCTCGTCGATCAGCTCGGTCGACACCGCCGAGAAATTGTTGACGAAATTGAGCGGATTCTTGATCTCGTGCGCGATCCCCGCCGTGAGCTGGCCGAGGGACGCGAGCTTCTCGGTCTGGATCAGGCGGTCCTGCGCGGTACGAAGATCGTCGAGGGATTGCGACAGCTCCGTCGTACGCTTGCGCAACTCGTTCAGAAGCCGCGTATTCTCGATTGCGATGACGGCTTGCTTCGTGAAGTTCTCAACCAACGCGATTTGCTTGTCGGTGAACGGCCGGACCTCTTTGCGATAGACCGCGACGGTTCCGATCAGCTCGCTGTCCCTCATCATGGGCACGATGACGATCGTGCGGGCGCCGGCGACGTCGGAGATTCCACGAATGGTCGGCCCCCCGGCAAGATACGCCGGAGTTTGTTGCACATCGTGCACGTGAACAACCTGACGTGTCCTGACGACCTCAGCAAGCGCGCTCTCCGGATGCGGACGGATTGCCATATCTTTCCGCGAAGCCGCGAACGCGGGCGGCACATTGTAATCCGCAGCAATCGTGAAACTCTCGCCGTCCCACAAATTCATCACGCCGAAACTCGCGCCACAGACGCGTGTGGCATTCTCGAGCATCTTGTGGAACACCGGCGCGAGTTCGCCCGGAGACGAGCTGATGACCTGCAACACTTCCGACGTAGCCGTTTGTTGCTCGAGCGACTCGGTCAACTCGGCCGTTCTCACCTCGACCTTCTTCTCCAGGTCCGCATAGGAT
Source organism: Bradyrhizobium sp. MI1.10 (assembly GCF_055811035.1). Classification (NCBI taxonomy): domain Bacteria; kingdom Pseudomonadati; phylum Pseudomonadota; class Alphaproteobacteria; order Hyphomicrobiales; family Nitrobacteraceae; genus Bradyrhizobium; species Bradyrhizobium sp. MI1.10. Next base: position 128,003 of record NZ_JBVVPN010000012.1, on the reverse strand, counting down.
TCCTGCAGACGCTCGCCCATGTCGTTGAACTGGTCCGCGAGCCCCTCCAGCTCGTCTCCGGTTCGGATCGAGATGCGCTGGGAGAAATCGCCGCTGCCGATGCGCTCGGCGCCGCGCCGCAGCGCCTGGATCGGCCCGACCATGCGGCGCGCCAGGAATATCCCGGCAAGCACCGCGAAGATCGACGCCGCGAGCAGCACGAATGCAAGCCGTTCCAACGCGGCATAGAGCGCCGCATAGGCTTCCTCGACCGGGAGCTCGACGAACATGGTCCAGTGCAGCGGCGCAATCGGCGCCGACGCGGTCAGCACCTTCTGTCCTTGGAGATTGCGCGCTTCGGAAAGCGCGTCGAATGCGGCGCTGCCTCCGAGAAGCGCGGCACGCACCTGGGTGAGACCTGACATGTCGGTGTTGCGCAGGACCAGGCTGATATCGGGGTGCGCGATCAGGCGTCCCTCCGGACCGACCACGTAGGCGTGTCCGTGCTCGCCGACCTTGATCTGGGATACCACGTCCCAGATCAGCTTGAGATTGACCTCCGCGATACTGACGCCGGCATCCTTGCGCGACCCGGCCTGCGCCAGGGTCATGTACGGCTCGGATTCCCTGCGGAAATAGACCGGACCGTAAAAAACCTTGTGCGCGACCGCCTCGGTGAACTTCGGATCGTCCGACAGGTCGATGCCGCTGTCGATCGCGTCCATGGCGAGCCGCGAGACCCGCAGCCGCTCCCTGCCGGTCGCATCGACCTGGGCGAGCTCGGTAACCGCGGGGACCTGGCGCAGCAGCCGCAGCGCATCGAAGCGGCGCTGCTCGATCGAACCCGCCGACCAGGGCAGCTGCGTGGTCCAGCCGAGCTGGCTCTCGATCTCCTTGACGAACTGACCAATCTTGGCCGCGGCTGCCTCGGCCTGTTCATGCTGGACCCGGATCAGCGCGGCCTTGTGCTCGCGATAATAGAAGAGGACCTCGAACAGCCCGTTGGCCAGCAGCGCGATCGCGACGACAGCCACGAACAGCGCCACATATTTCGTGAAGAGCCGGCTCCTGATCCCCTGCCCTGGCGTCGTGCCCGACGCGACGGCAACCGGCGCCGCGCTTGGCAGCGTCCTGGCTTGCGGGGTGTCAGGGTGGAGGGAAAGGCTCATCCCGCCGAACCTAGCAAGAAGACGGGACCTTGTCTCTCGCGAGGGGGGAAAAGCTAGCCGAAGCAACCGGGGCAATAGAAAAAGGGCGGCAACGGATTAGCCGCTGCCGCCCTCGGGTTGGCTTACCTGCGGCCTCAGGTCGGCCGTAGCGCCTTGGAGCCAAGGTCGAGATCGTTGACCTGTTTGTTCCGCTCGGAATCGGCCGCCGCGCGATGGTCGGTTGCCAGCACCACGTAGACCGCCGGCAGCACGAACAGCGTGAACAGCGTGCCGATCGACATTCCGGCGACGACCACCAGACCGATCGAGAAGCGGCTCGCCGCGCCTGCGCCGGTCGCGGTCAGGAGCGGGATAAGGCCCGTCACCATCGCGGCCGTGGTCATCAGGATCGGCCTCAGACGAATGCGGGCCGACATTTCGATGGCGGAGCGGCGATCGAGCCGTTCGTTGATCTGGAGCTCGTTGGCGAACTCCACCATCAGGATGCCGTGCTTGGTGATCAGGCCCACCAAGGTCAGCAGGCCGACCTGGGTGTAGATGTTCATGGTCGCCACGCCGAAGAACAGCGGGATCAGCGCGCCAACGATCGCCATTGGCACCGAAATCATGATGACCAGCGGATCGCGCAAGCTCTCGAACTGCGCCGCCAGCACCAGGAAGATGATGATCAGCGCGAAGCCGAAGGTGATCGCGAGCTGGTTGCCTTCCTGCACATATTGCCTGCTGTCCGCGAGATAATCATGGCTGAAACCTTGCGGCAGGTTTTTGGCCTCGCTCTCGAGGAAGTCCACCGCCGCACCGACGGTCACGCCGGGCATCGGTACCGCTGAGAAGGTCGCCGAATTGAGCTGATTGTAATGTGTCAGCGAATTCGGCTCGGTCTTGGTCTCGATCGACACCACCGTCGACAGCGGAAGCTGCTGGCCGGTGTTGGTCGTCACGTAGTAGCCGGCGAGCGATTCCGGCGAGAGCCGCTGACCGCGCGGCACCTGCGGGATGACTTGATAGGAACGGCCCTCGAGGTTGAAGCGATTGATGTAGTTGCCGCCGAGCAGCACGGCGAGCGTGCTGCCGAGGTTCTGCATGTTGACGCCGAGATCCTGCGCCTTGGTGCGGTTGATCGTCACCTTCACGTTCGGCTGGTTGTAGGCAAGATCGCTGTCGGAAACGATGAACATTCCGCTCTTGCGGGCGGCAGCCTTCAGCTTCTCCATCTGTTCGTAGACAGTCTGGAAGCTGGCGGTGGAGTTGATCACCATCTGCACCGGCAGGCCGCCGGGGCCGCCCGGCAGCGGCGGCAGGTTGAACGCGAACGCCTGCACGCCCTCAATCTTGGAAAGCTCGGCCTGCACCAGCGACTTCAGCTGGATCGACGAACGCTTGCGGTCCTCCCACGGCTTCAGCAGCATGCCGGCGATACCGCCCTGCGGGCCGTTGATGCCGTTCAGCACGAAGCGCAGATCGGTCTCTGGGAATTTCTGGAATTCCTTGTCGAGCTTCTCGCCGTAAAAGTCGACGTAGTCGATGTTGGCGTATTTCGGCGCCTTGGTCACCGCGAACACGATGCCCTGGTCTTCTTCGGGCGCCAGCTCCTTCGACGTGTGCATGTAGAGGAAGCCGACGAGCCCGAGGATGGTCACCGCAAACAGGCCGGTGATGGCCTTGTAGTCGAGCGAGCGGTCGAGCCTGCGCCCATACCACCGCGTCAGCGCGCCAAACACCTTGTTAACCGCCTTGGCGAAGCGACCCTCTTCGGTGTTCTTCAGCAGCACCGAGCACATCATCGGCGACAGCGTCAGCGCGATCACGCCGGATACGATCACCGAGCCCGCAAGCGTGAAGGCGAATTCGCGGAATAGCGAGCCGGTCAGGCCGCCGAGGAAACCGATCGGCGCGTACACGGCGGCGAGCGTGATGGTCATCGAGACGACGGGACCCACGATTTCGCGCGCGCCTTCCAGCGATGCCTGGACTGGCGTTTTCCCTTCCTCCAGATGGCGATGGATGTTTTCGACCACGACGATGGCGTCGTCGACCACGAGTCCGATCGCGAGCACCATCGCAAGCAGGGTCAACAGGTTGAAGCTGAAGCCCAGCGCCAGCATCAGCGTGCAGACGCCGATCATCGACAGCGGGATGGTGACGACTGGAATGATCACCGAACGGAACGACGCCAGGAACAGGAAGATCACCACGATCACGATGATCACGGCTTCACCCAGCGTCTTCTCGACCTCGTCAATCGAGGATTGGATGAACTTGGTCGAATCGTAGGCGACCTTCATCTTCATCGAGGGCGGCAGATTGCGCTCCAGCTCGGGGAACAGCGCCCGCACGCCTTTGACCAGCGTCAACGGGTTGCCCTGCGGCGTTGCCTGCACACCGATGAAGATGGCGTGCTCGCCGTTGAAGGCGACGCTCGCGTCCGTGCTCTGGGCCGCAAGTTCGACGGTGGCGATGTCCTCCATCCGCACGAAGCCGCCGTCCTTGGCCTTGACGATCATCTTCTTGAACTGGTTGACGTCGGTCAGGCCCGTATTCGTCGATACGTTCGAGACGATGAGATAGCCCTTGGTTTGCCCCGCCGCTGACTGGAAGTTGTTGGCGGTGATCGCGGTCGCGACATCTGCGGGCGACACGTTGCGGCCCGCCATCTTCAGGGGATCAAGCCACAGCCGCATCGCAAAGGTCTGGCCGCCGAGAATGTCGGCGGAGGCCACGCCATCGACGGTCGACAGCACCGGTTGCACAACGCGCGTCAGATAGTCCGAGATCGCCGAGCCCGACAGCTCTTCGGAGGAGAACCCGAGATACATCACGGCCGTGGTCTGGCCCGTGGTCTTGGTGACGATCGGGTCGTTGGATTCCTTCGGGATCAAATATTTGACCGAGTTCGTCTTGGCCAGAACCTCGGTCAGCGCCTGGTTCGGATCGAAGTTCAGCTTGATGTAGACTTGGATCGTCGAGGTGCCGAGCACCGAGGACGAGGTGATGTAGTCGACACCTTCGGCGGAAGCGACCGCCTGCTCGATCGGCGTGGTGATGAAGCCCTGGATCAGGTCCGCGGACGCTCCCGGATAGACGGTCGTGATGTTGATGACCGTGTTCGACAGCTTCGGATATTGCCGGATCGGCAGGGTCGTCGCCGCGCGCAGGCCGATCAGCAAGATCAGCAGGCTGACGACGACCGACAGGACCGGGCGTTTGATGAAAATATCAGTAAAGCGCATCGCGGCGATCTCGATTTCTTTGACTTGCAAAACGCATGACCCGGCCGTGCCGGATCATGCTGCAACGTGTACGATGTCAGTAGCGCGGTGGCTGCGCCGGGATCTGCGGAGCCGGGTCGGTCGAAATCGACACCGCCGCGCCCGATTGCAGCTTGAGTTGGCCGACGGCGACGACCTTGTCGCCCGGCTTCACGCCCTTGACGATTTCGACGCGGCCTTCGACCCGGCTGCCGGTCTGCACGAAAGTGCGCACCGCGCTCAGGCTGGTCTTGCCGTCGGCTTCCTTCTTCTCGGTGATCACGAACACCGAGTCACCGTACAGCGTGTAGTCGACCGCCGTCTCCGGCACGGTGACCACGGCCGGCTTGTCCGGCAGCACCACGGTGGTGGTCACGAACATGCCGGGCTTCAGGATCTTCTCCGGATTGGAGATGGTCGCCTGCACGCGGATGTTGCGGGTGTCACTCGATATCTGCGGTTCGATCGTCGTGATCTTGGCGTCGAAGGTGCGGCCCGGATAGGCGTCGACCTTCAGCCGAACCGGCTGACCGACCTTGAGATTGCCCGAGTCCTTTTCCGTCACCGTGAAGTTGGCCCACAGCTCCGACAGATCCGTCAGCGAAACGATGGCCGTGCCGGCGGTCAGATACTGGCCGACCTCGACCTTGCGAACGCCGAGATCGCCGGCGAACGGCGCGCGGACCAGCTTCTGCGAGATCAACGCTTCGGTCTTGGCAATACCCGCCAGCGCCTGATCGTACGCGGCCTGCGCGGTGTCGACGGTTGCCTGCGGGCCGAACTGGCGCGACGCCAGTTGCTTGGCGCGGTCGAGCGACAGCTGCGCGACGGTGGACTGCGCCTTGTAGTTGGCGAGGTCGCCCTGCTCCGGCGCGTCGAACATCTGCACCAGCGGCGTGCCGGCCTCGACATGCGTGCCTGGCTCGAACTTGATCTCGGTGACGCGGCCGTTGACGTCGGCGCTGACGTCGACCTGGTGCACGGCGGACAACCCACCGACCGCGGTCAGCAGGTTCGGCACCACCTCGGACTTCGCCTCGGCGGCGCTGACCGCGACCGGCGGCGGCTTGTTGTTGGCGAAGAACTGCTTGATCATCTGGCCGCGGAAATAATTGAACCAGACGAGGCCACCGACGAGCACCGCCAGAAGCGCGCCGACGATGATGAACCAGAGCACCGGCCGGACCGGACGCTTGGGAGCCTTGTTGTCGATCGGTTCGCCCGAAATCTTGTGTTCGGTGACGATGTTCATGTCATGCACTCTCTGCAATCGCCGTCTTGCCCACACAACCGGCCTGATCGCGGCCCAAATGCGAAACAATTGCGGCGTCGTTAAGTCCGATACCCCTCAGGAGAAACTCACACAGCTGCCGCTCGAGGTCGTTCGCCTTGCCGTAAGCGAGACACGGCGTGGCCGGCAGCCTGGTCAGCGCAGCCGTCATCACGGTGTGATGCGCAAACCAGAACAGGTTGAGCGGTTCGCCGTTGTATGGCCGCGCGTCCCTCGCGGCAACCGCACGCTTGAGCGAGGCGACGAAGGCCGCCCCGATCAGCGTCTCGATCTTGGCATATAGCAAACGAGCGAATTCGCCATCATCCAAATGACTCGTGGCCATCAATCGCAGGCGCTGGGCCTCTTCCTGGTCGGGCCCATCGGCGATGTGCATGAAATGCCCGACCATGCCGCGGATCACTTCGACCAACGTGGCCGTCGACGGCTCACGTTCGAGCAGCTCCATGAGCGCCGGGTCCGCCTCGCATTCGTCGCTGAGGATTTCGGCGTAAAGCGCGGCCTTGGACGGGAAATGCTTGAACAGCAGCGCCTCGGAAATGGCAGCGGCGGCCGCCACGCTCTTGGTCGTGGTGCCGGTATAGCCGTGTCGGGCAAAGCAACGCTTTGCGGCGCCGAGGATCAATTGACGCCTCAGGTCGCTCGTCATACGCAATGAGCTCATGCTAGTGAGTAAGCACTCACCCACGCAAAAGTCAAGCACTATGCTGCATCGCAACCTGAGTGCGTTGTAATTCCAGTGGAAATTGACCTCGCCCACACGGCCTCCGTGCAGGACGGGAGCGCCTAGATTGGCTGGAAGCCGGGGTCGCCGCGAATCCGGTTGAGAATGTAAGTCCCATCCCGGCTCGGCAAAATCCGCTCCAGATTGGCGCTGTCGATCTTCACGCTGGCAAAGCGCGGCCCGGCGGAGACGTCGTGGACGGCTTTGGCGAAGGCCTCGACCCCGACCATGGTCGTCACGGACCGGCTATCCCCGATGCCGCAGGCCTTGGCGACGCCGACGAGGTCGGCGGCCGCGGCGGTGTGGCTGGTCTGACCGCCGGTCTCGCCATAGGCTTCATTGTCGAGCACCGCGATCGAGAGGTTGGACGGCTTCTGGAGGCCGATGGTGGCAAGGCTGCCCATGCCCATCAGCATCTCGCCGTCGCCCGTGATGACCAGCACCGGCAACTTTGGCTGCGCCAGAGCGAGGCCCAACCCGATCATCGCCGCCCCGCCCATGCCGCCCCAGAGGTAGAAATTCCGGGCATGGTCGCCGGCCGCGAACATGTCGTTGGTGGAGGCGCCGAGGCCGCCGATCGCAACCACATCCTTGCGGTCCGCGAGAAGCGCGGACACCACTTGACGGCGGTCGAGGAGATTGGCCTTGCTCATTTGGTGAAAACCTTGGCGCCGATCAGGCGCTGCGACAGCAGGACGGCGGTGGGCGTGAGGGCGTTATAGGCCTGCGCGGCCGCCGCCTCGAGCACGGCCGGCACCTCAGCTGCGGTCGAAGCCCGCAGCACCTTGACACCCGAGAGCTCGAACACGCCCTGCGTGGTCGATCCCATCGGCACCTGCCACGGATTGAACTCGCCCCACTCGCCACGCATGGTCACCAGGGTGAGGAAGGGAAAGCGCAGGATCGGGATCAGCGACAGCATGTTGATGCAATTACCGACCCCGCTCGACTGCATCAGCAGCACGCCGCGCTGTCCGCCCGGTCCAGGCGCCGGCGAGAAGCGCCACGCCCTCCTCCTCCGTCGTCAGCGGAATGCCGCGCATCGTGGACGATGCCAGCACGCGCTGGATCAGCTTTGAATGGCCGGCGTCGGGCACGTAGGGCACCTGCCGGACGTCGAAGCGTTGCAAGGTCGTGAAAATATCGTCGGGCCAATGAGTGCCGGACTCGGCGGCGGTGTCGGCAGCGTCAGCGCGGGCGTGCATTTTCCTGTCCGGTCGGCTTGCAAATCACGGTTCGACTGTAGACGGTGAACCGAGCCGCTCAAAAGAGCGAATACAGCATATCGGATTCAACCGGCGAGTATGGCGGCATGAACGCAAGTGCGAATGAACTGGCGGCCAGTTTCGATCTGGAGAAGCTGACGGCGGAATTCTACGACGATCCCTACCCGACCTATCGTGCACTGCGGGAGAACGAGCCGGTCAAGCGCCTACGCAACGGCACCGTGTTCCTGACCCGCTATGACGATCTCGTCACGAGCTACAAGAACACAAAATCGTTCAGCTCGGACAAGAAGCGCGAGTTCGCACCGAAATACGGCGACACCCCGCTCTACGAACACCACACCACGAGCCTCGTCTTCAACGATCCGCCGGCGCATACCCGCGTGCGGCGCCTGATCATGGGCGCGCTGTCGCCGCGCGCAATCGCCGGGATGGAGCCTGATATCATCAAGCTGGTCGACGGCCTGCTCGATGCCATCGCCACCAAGGGCAGCTGCGAGCTGATCGAGGACTTCGCCGCCTCGATCCCCATCGAGGTGATCGGCAATCTGCTCGACGTGCCCCATGACGAGCGCGCGCCGCTGCGCGACTGGTCGCTGGCAATCCTCGGTGCCCTCGAACCAGTGGTGTCACCTAAAGTCGCTGCCCGCGGCAACAAGGCGGTGACGGATTTCCTCGGCTACCTCCGAACGCTGGTCGCACGCCGACGAGCGAAGCCTGGCAACCCCGAGCGCGACGTGCTGACGCGCCTGATACAGGGCGAGGAGAACGGCGAGCGGCTGACCGAGAAGGAGCTGCTGCACAACTGCATCTTCCTGCTCAATGCCGGCCACGAGACCACCACCAATTTGATCGGCAACGGCCTCGTGGCGCTCGACCGCAATCCGGATCAGAAGCGGCGGCTGATCGACCACCCCGACCTCATCAAGACTGCGGTCGAAGAGATGCTGCGCTACGAGAGCTCGAACCAGCTCGGCAATCGCATGACCACGGAGCGGGTCGAGCTCGGCGGCGTCATGCTCGATGCCGGCACGTCGATCACGCTGTGCATCGGCGCTGCCAATCGCGATCCGGCGCAGTTTCCGGCCCCCGAGAGATTCGACATCGCGCGCACGCCGAACCGGCATCTCGCCTTCGCCACCGGCGCGCATCAATGCGCCGGCATGGCGCTGGCGCGGCTGGAAGGCGCCATCGCGGTCTCACGCTTCTTGGCGCGCTTCCCGAACTATGCCGTGAGCGGACAGCCGGTCAGGGGTGGACGGGTGCGGTTCCGCGGGTTCTTGAGCGTGCCTTGCGCGATCGGCTGAGGCCTCAAAACAAAAAACGCGAAAACAACCCCATGCACAGTAGAGGGCCGTCGGCGGAAGATTGCCTTGTGGATCCGCATAACCATTTGACGAGGGGAGGCAAATCGACGGGATCGCGCGCCTCGCCAACGGCCAATGCCGAAGCAGCAATGGAGTGACGAAGATGAGCTCCTCGGTCATCGATTTCCTCGCAACCGAAGCACGCTTTGGCGCTCGCAACTACGAGCCGATCGGGGTCGTCCTGTCGCGCGGCGAAGGTGTCTGGGTGTGGGATACCGAGGGCAACCGTTATCTCGATTGCCTCTCGGCTTATTCGGCTCTCAACCAGGGCCACTGCCACCCGAAAATCCTGGCCGCGATGGTCGAACAGGCGAGCCGGCTTACATTGACCTCGCGCGCCTTTCACAACGACCAGCTCGCCCCGTTCTACGAAGAGATCGCGGCGTTGACCGGCTCGCACAAGGTGCTGCCGATGAACAGCGGCGCCGAGGCGGTCGAAAGCGCGATCAAGTCGGTGCGGAAATGGGGCTACGAGGTGAAAGGCGTGCCGGACGGCCAGGCCGAGATCATCGTGTGCACCAACAATTTCCACGGGCGCACGCTGGGCATCGTCGGTTTTTCAACCGAGCCCGAGACCCGCGCCCATTTTGGGCCGTTCGCGCCGGGCTTCAAGATTATCCCGTTCGGCGACGCCGCGGCGCTGGAAGAAGCGATCACGCAAAACACCGTCGCCTTTCTGGTCGAGCCGATCCAGGGCGAAGCCGGTGTCATCATTCCTCCACCCGGCTATTTCACGGGGGTGCGCAAGCTCTGCACGGCCAACAACGTCATGCTGGTGCTCGACGAGATCCAGACCGGGCTCGGCCGCACCGGCAAGCTGCTTGCCGAACAGCACGAAGGCATCGAGGCTGACGTGACGCTGCTCGGCAAGGCCTTGTCCGGCGGCTTCTATCCGGTGTCGGCTGTGCTCTCGAACAACGACGTGCTCGGGACTTTGCGACCCGGGCAACACGGCTCAACCTTCGGCGGCAACCCGCTCGCCTGCGCGGTCGCGCGCGCGGCACTGCGCGTGCTGCTGGAAGAAGGCATGATCGAGAACGCAGCCACGCAAGGCGCGCGCTTTCTCGAAGGCTTGAAAGCCATCCGCGCCAACACGATCCGCGACGTGCGCGGCCGCGGCCTGATGCTGGCGGTCGAGCTGCATCCCGAAGCCGGCCGCGCGCGCCGCTACTGCGAGGCGCTCCAGGGCAAGGGCATCCTCGCCAAGGACACCCATGAGCACACCATCCGCATCGCCCCGCCGCTGGTGATCACCAGCGCTCAGGTCGACTGGGCACTGGAGCAGTTCGCGACGGTCCTGACGCAGGATTTCTCCTAGAGCCTGCCTGCGTCGGAAGATCGCAATTGCCGGCTGCGACCAACGACGAACGATTCCGCCACCTGTGCGTTGAGAATGGTGGGCGATTTCGAGCTGGGAGCGACGAGCATGCTTCCGCGTGGCGTTTGCCTGACGGCCTTTTTGGTTGGTGCCTCGATGCTGGCGGCGAGCGTCAGCGCGTCCGCTCAGGGACACGGAAGGGGTGGACCACCCGGGCCGGCCGCAGCGCCGGCAGTTCGGCCAGCCGCACCGCCTGCCATGGCCCGTCCGGCGGCGCCGCCGGCCATGGCGCGACCCGCCGCCCCCGCATTCCATCCACCTTCCATGCCGCAGCGACCGGCCATGGCGCCGCATCCGGCGCCGCACTTCGCCTCACCGCCCCCGCGTCCGGCCCCCCACTTCGCTGCACCGCCGCGGGCTGCCCCGCACGTGGCGGCGCCGCGACCTGAATTCCATCGGGCGCCACCTGCACCGCAACGTCCGGCCATGGGGCCGCGGCCGACGCCGCACATCGCCGCCCCCTTGCGCCCCAGCGGACCGCCAGCCGCGCGCGAGCGGCTGTCGCGACGGGAGCAGATCGATCAACGCGCGCAACAGCATCACCTGCAGATCCAGCAGCGCCAGCAGGTGGTGCAGCAGCGGCAGCGCGAGGTGCTGTCGCGCCAGACCGCGGAGCGCCAGACCCGCATCGATCGGCTGCAGCAGCGCGTGCAGCAATTGCAGTCGCAAAAGCCTGAAGGTGCGCGGGCGCAACGCCAGCAACAACGAATGCTCCAGACGCAAAACCGCTTGCTCCAGCGTGAGCAGCGTGTGCAGCAAACCGATCTGGCGCGCCAGCAGCGGCTGGGACAGGCTCCCGCGGCAACTGCTGCAGCGGCTGCCGCGGGGCGAGCCGCCGGGCGCGGGCGATTTGCCGAGCGTTTCCGCGAGCAGGCCACTTCGCAAACCCAGGCGGCTCTCATCACCCGCCAGAGCGGCTGGGCGCCCCGGCAGGCCTGGCGCCACCGCCATCCCGCGGCCTTCGTGGCATGGCTTGGGCCGGTGTTCTGGCCCTACGCCTATTCCGACATTTTTGACTACACCTTCTGGTCCTATGCCTACGAGCCCGGCTATTGGGCGTACGCGTATGACGACTTCGTCGACACCGTGTTCTGGGGTGGTGACAGCCCCTATTCCGCCTATGCCAGCACCAACCCGTATGACTATCCGCAAGCCGGCGGAGGCTCCCGCGCTCCTCGAGGCGCCAGCGTGAGCCCCCAGACGCTGCGGCAATTGTGCGGCACACCGGACAAGGGCGTTACCGCCTGGCCGCTTGCCGATATCGCGCGGGCGGTACGGCCGACACCGGAGCAACGCACGCTGCTCGACGAGCTGAAGACCGCAGCGGCCAACGCTGCCGGTGTGTTCAAGGATTCCTGCGCAGAGACGTATGCACTGACTCCACCCGGCCGCCTGCGCGCAATGATGAACCGCATCAGCGCGACGCTGGAAGCCGTCAAGATCGTGCGGCCGGCACTGGAGAATTTTTACAACTCACTCAGTGACGAGCAGCAGGCGCGCTTCAACGCGCTCGGCCCCAATGTCGGCGAGCGCTCCCTGCCGCAGCAAGCCAGTGCCCAAACCACTGCCGAGGGCTGCGGCGATCCGAAGTCCGGCTTGACCCAGTTACCGATCCAAAGGATCGAGGCAGTGCTGCACCCCGCAGGCAAGCAGAAGGAAGCGCTCGACCGCCTCAGCGAAGCGACGGCCAAGGGCGTCGATCACCTGCAGGCGGCCTGCCCGAACGATGTACCGCTGACGCCGGTCGGACGGCTGGAAGCGATGCAGCACCGGCTCGAAGCCATGCTGACGGCCGCCAAGCTGGTCGAACCGACTCTTGACGAGTTCTATGCCACGCTGAGCAGCGAGCAGAAGGCACGCTTCAACGCGCTGGAACAGGTCGCAACCCCGTGAGGACGAGGTCGCGTTCTCTCGGCATTCTCTCGTGGCCATTTGCGCAGCAGCCGAACGACGTGGTGTGACCGCAATCGCCCTGCCCTGCTTCACAGCTCGACGAGAGCATGCGTGTCCAGGCCACTTCTCTCTGTGAGACGTGCGGTGGCGGAATGCAAACGACAGCCTTGCTCCGTCCTCACGTGGCCGAAATCGCCTTCGGTCCAGCGTCATTCGTGTTTGTGATTGATCGAGGCCGCTCTATCTCATTCGAGCTAATGGCGTTGCATTGTTGGAAGTAGGAAGACAGCTCAAGATGGGCCAGGTGATCCCAGTATTCTGCTTCTGCGAGCAGCTTCCATTTATGCTGTTGTACGCGGCCTGTTGCCGGCACAGCGAACTTATCGCACGCAAGCGTCGCACCTTCTCCATTGCGAACCCTCCCTTCACGCTTGTTTGCTTACAAGCGCATTTGGGTTGTCACAGCTTCGCAGATTGAATTGACGAGTGACATCCCGGTGTTTGACGGTCATCGATGATAGCGCAATCGTTTGACTTTTCACCGAATAGCAAGGCGAACGATGCGGGGCAGCAACAAGGGCTGCGAAGAATGACAGCCCTTCGGTCTGCGCTCTAGGCACACATCAGCAAAGCGCGCATCGGACGATAGGTCGCCGGCGCGTTCCATTTAGGACTGAAATTATTTAGGACTGAAATTTTAATAGTGAGCGGCCCTTCCTGGATGTGGTTAGCTCGTGACCAGACCGGACCGGACAAAAAATTTGATCCCAAAACTATTTGGTCCCGGCCCATTGGACTGCAAGACCGCGTTCGTGCGGTCTTTCCTTACAACCGCAATAAAATCAGCCGCGTCCGACCACGCCGAGGCCTTTGGCAAAAGTGGCCAGCCTTACCACGCACAATGGCCCCGACGATTGCACGTCGGGGCCATTCAAGATCGTCAGGCAGGGTACATCCGTCGTGCCTGCCGATCGTTGATGCCACCAATTACCTCATCCGATCTGGCGCAGACTGTGGCGCGGCTGCGGCATCGGGGTGGTGATATTCTGCCTGAAAGCTGAAGGCTGTCCACCTCTCGTTGGTACTACTCCCAACTAGTTCGCTGCTCTGCAGGAGTTTGTGCGGAGCACCGAGCAGAAGGCGCGCTTCAACAGGCTGCAGCAGGTAGCAAGCCCGTGAGACCAGCGTTCGTTAAAGCTACACCACCGTCTTGTGCCGCGCGATGCAGGTTTGCAGCACCTCATCCATCGGTTTCCTCCACCAGTCGTTGGAGAAGATTTCGATCTCCGAATAGCCGGCAAAGCCCTGCGCTTCGACCGCTTCGCGCACCGATTTGATGTCGATCACGCCGTCGCCCATCATGCCGCGGTCGTTGAGAATGTCCCTGGTCGGCACCAGCCAGTCGCAGACATGGAAGGCAAGCAGGCGATCTCGGCCGGCGCGCGCGATCTGCCCCATCAGCTCCGGATCCCACCAGATGTGATAGACGTCGAGCGCGACGCCGAGCATGCCGCTGCGATCAGGGTCGAGCCGGTCGCAGATGTCGAGCGCCTGCTTCGTGGTGTTGACGCAGGCGCGGTCCGCGGCATAGGCCGGATGCAGCGGCTCGATCGCCAGCGGCAGCTTGGCCTGTTTGGCGTAATCGAGCATTTCGGCGAGCGCTTCCTCGACCTGCGTCCGCGCGCCGGCGATGTCCTTCGACGCCTCGCTGCCCGGCCGCGAATATTGCGGCAGGCCGCCGACGACGAGAACGATGCAGGGGGCTCCCAGCGCCTTGGCTTCGTCGACGCAGCGCCGGTTGTCGTCGCGCACCTCGCTCCGGCGCGATGCGTCGGAGGTGAACATGCCGCCACGGCAATAGCCCGACAGGTCGAGACCGGCATCGCGCACCGCACGCGCGGCGCGATCGAGGCCGACGGAAGCGACCTGGTCGCGCCAGGGGTCGATGGCGCGGATGCCGTGCCTGGCACAGGCATCGATGATCTCGACGAGATCAGCCTGCTTGCGGATTGTCGCCGTGTTGAGCGACAGCCAGCGATGGTCGGGCGAAAAATCACGCATCAGGATTCGATTCCGCGCGTTGAGAGCACCGCCTTCATCCGCCGCGTCGCCAACTCCGGATCGGCGAGCAGCCCGGCCTTGTCGGCCAGCCGGAACAACTCGGCCAGATGCAGCGTCGAGCGCGTGCTCTCCTGCCCGCCGACCATGGTGAAGTGGTCCTGGTGGCCGTTGAGATAGGCCATGAAGACGACACCGGTCTTGTAGAACCGGGTCGGCGCCCTGAAGATGTGCCGCGACAGCGGCACGGTCGGACCCAGCACGTCGTGGAAGCCTGCCTCATCACCAGCAGCCAGCCGCGACAAGGCGTAAGACGCCGCCGGCGCGATCGCATCAAAAATGCCGAGCAGCGCGTGCGAGAAGCCCTGCCCGTCTCCGGCGATCAGCTCCGCATAATTGAAATCGTCGCCGGTGTACATCTTGATGCGCTTGTCGAGACGACGGCGCATGTCGATCTCGCGCTGCTTGTCGAGCAGCGAAACCTTGACACCGTCCACCTTGGCGGCGTTGCCGTTGATGATGGCGACCGCAATATCCATTGCCTTGTCGAGATCGTTGGTGCCCCAATATCCCGTCAGCGCCGGATCGAACATGTCGCCGAGCCAGTGGATGATCACGGGCTCGCGAACCTGCGACAGCACACGGTCATAGACCTTGGCATAATCGTCGGCGTTGCGGCCCAGCTTCGCCAGCGCGCGCGACGCCATCAATATGATGCGGCCGCCGACCTTCTCGACTGCCGATATCTGCTCCTCATAGGCGCGGATCACGTCGTCGAGATTCTTGGCGTCCTCGACCGCAAGATGGTCCGTGCCCGCTCCGGAAAACACCAGCGCGTTGCGGCGCTTGGCGGCGGACACCGAGCGCGTGATCAGCTCCAGCGAGGTCGGCCAGTCCAGCCCCATGCCGCGCTGCGCGGTATCCATGGCTTCCGCCACGCCGAGACCGAGATCCCAGACGTGCTCGCGAAAGGCGATGGTCTTGTCCCAGTCGACGGCAGCGGAGAGCCACGGGTCGTTGTCGGCAAAGGGATCGATCACGGTATGGACGGCGGAGAACGCAATGCGGTTCAGCGGACCCTCGAGCTTTGCGGGAAACGTTCGCGAGGCCGCGAGCCGGTAAGTCTCGATCGAGCGATCGACCTTCGGCAGTTTGAGCGACAACGACAACATCGGCTGGACGGGCTTGTTCATGATTTCAGACCTCTCCCCGTCATTGCGAGGAGCGAAGCGACGAAGCAATCCAGACTGTGTCCGCGGAGGGTTCCTGGATTGCTTCGCTTCGCTCGCAATGACGGCTCAACAACATCGATGATTATCCGATAGACCTCAGACCTTGATCGGGGCGACGTCGATCCATCGCCGCTCCTTCCAGCTCTTCAGCGCGCATTCGGCGAGCTGCACGCCCTTGACGCCTTCGAGCAGCGTGAACTTGTAGGGCGCATCCTCGTAGACATGGCGGATGAACATTTCCCACTGCTCTTTGAAGCCGTTGTCGTAGGTGACGTTGTCAGGCAGCTTCTGCCAGTCGCTGTAGAAATCGTGCAGCCGCTTCTCGTCGGGATTCCACACCGGTCGGGGCGTCGCCTGCCGCGCCTGGATCATGCAGTCGGAAAGGCCGGCGACGGCCGAGCCGAGCGTGCCGTCGACCTGGAAGGTGACGAGATCATCGCGATAGACGCGCGTCACCCAGGACATGTTGATGTGGGCGATGGCGCCGCCCTTGAGCTGGAACGTGGCATAAGCGGAGTCGTCGGCGGTCGCCTTGTACTTCTTGCCCTGCTCGTCGAAACGCTCGGGAATGTCGGTGTTGCCGATGCAGCTCACGCTCTCGACCTCGCCGAAAAGATTGTCGAGCACGTAGCGCCAGTGGCAAACCATGTCGAGGATGATACCGCCGCCGTCCTCGTCGCGGTAATTCCATGACGGCCGCTGCGCCTCCTGCCAGCCGCCTTCGAACACCCAATAGCCGAACTCGCCGCGCACCGAGAGGATGCGGCCGAAGAAGCCGGAGTCGCGCAGGAAGGCGATCTTCTTCAGGCCGGGCAGGAACAGCTTGTCCTGCACCGTACCGTGCTTGACGCCCTTGGAATTGGCGAGCTTGACGACCTCGAGCGCCTCCTCGAAATTGGTCGCGATCGGCTTCTCGCAATAGACGTGCTTGCCGGCATTGATGGCCTGGGTCAGAAGCCCCGGCCGCGCCTGTGTGGTCGCGGCATCGAAGAACATGGTGTCATTCTTGTCGGCGAGGGCGGCGTCGAGATCGGTGGTCCAGCGCGCGATGTTGTAGCGCTTGGCGAGCCCCTCGACCTTCTCGGCGCTGCGGCCGACCAGGATCGGGTCGGGCATCACGCGGTCGCCGTTCTTCAAGCGGACGCCGCCCTGCTCGCGGATCGCGACGATCGAGCGGATCAGATGCTGGTTGAGTCCCATGCGGCCGGTGACGCCGTTCATGATGAGGCCGAGGCGTTGGGTGGTCATGCCGACTGCTCCTGCAGAGATTTTGGCTGTTCGAGCGGGCGTAGCGCCGACCAGTCCGGATGAACCGACGTCGCAAAGCCCGTTGCATTGAGCGATCCCGTGAGGAGATCGCCGTTGTGAATGGAGAGGCGGATGCCCTGCCCGGCATCCGCGTAGAGATCGGGATGCGCGACGGCGAAAGCCTGGGCCTCCGCGGCGGGCGTATCACCGAAGCCATCGACGTAATGGTGGCCGTTACGTTCGGCATGGGTGATGCCGATGAAGGCCCCGAGCGCAAGGTCCTGCTGCACGGCGAGGCCCGCCTGGCAGGTGAGGTCCTCGCCGGTCACGAAGAATCTTTCGCCGGCCAAGCTCCATTTCGCCGCGCGTGTCGCGTTGACGATGGACTTGTAAAGCCCTTTGCAGGACTTCGAGGAGATGCCGTGATAGCCGAGCGCCCGTGCCGCGGGAAACGCGTCGTAGGAATCGTCGGCTTCGTCGATGATGAAGCCGCGCGCCGCGAGCGAGCCGAGCGGCGACTGCCTCGTGACATCGCGCGGCATCGGCTGCTCGACATAGAGCAGCCTGGATGAAATCGATCGCAGCGCAGTGTCATGGTCGAGCCGGCCGATGAGTTCATGCAAGGCTGCGAGATCGGCATATTGCTCGTTGGCATCGAGCGTCACTTTGTAGTCCCGGTCCAGCGCATCGAGCTCCTTGCCAATGCGCGCCAGCCGCGCTGCATCGCCGACGGGGTCCCCCGACAGCTTCAGCTTGAAGTATCTTGCACCGGAGTTCTCGTGGGGATCTGCAACTCCGCCCTCGCCTTCAACGGTGTCGTCGAGACCGACGGTATGCCTGATGGCAACGCGCGCCAGCGGCTTCCGGCCGGATAGAAAGGCCGTGATATCCGTTTCCTTCAGGTCGGACGAAAGCCGCGCATCGATGCCGGCGATGTTGCCGGCCATGCCGCCGAAGAAATTGGTCTCGGCAGCGCGGAGCAGCGCATCGAGGATCGCTTTGTCGATTTCGGCGGGTCCGCAAGCCGCGGCAAGCGCCGGAATGTTCTTTTTCGCACAGGTCGCGACCTGGGCACCGATGCACGATGCATGCAGATCGAATGCCGTCAAAAATCCGGTTCGCGCGAGATAAAGCCCCCGCGCGATCTCCAGCGAGCGGCGCAAGTCATCGACGGTCTGGGCCGGCGAAAGCTCCGGCCGCTTGTCGAACCATTTTGGCACCAGCAGCTCGGCACTCGCACCGACAGCACTTCCCCTGCCCTCGACCTCGATCCCGACCCGCACGAACAGCTGCGGAGTCGCGTTGATCGTGATCGCGCCAAAGCGGAACGGCCGCGCGAACTGCACGGGACGTTCGAAGAAGGCAATGTCTCGCAGCTTCAGGCGCGGTGACATGGTGTCGCAACGAAATGAGGTGAATTTGGTGCGAGCGGTACAGCCGCGGGCGACTCGCCTCTCCCGCTTGCGGGAGAGGTCGGCACGAAGTGCCGGGTGAGGGCTTTCTCCTCTGGGGGAGTGTCCCGTTGTTGAGACACCCTCTCCCCAGCCCTCCCCCGCAGGCGGGGGAGGGAGCGCACCGTTCGCGCAGCAGAGGCCACGGGAAATCCCATCCGTCCTAATCCAACGTCCCTTGCGAGAAGAAATGCTTGCGGATCCGCTGCACCAGTTCGGTGAAAACAGGATCGGCCATCACGTCCAGCGAACGGGGCCGCGGCAGCGGCACGTCGTAGATCGCGGCGATCGCGCCGGGCCGCTCGGTCATCACCAGCACGCGATCGGCGAGGAACACGGCCTCGGGGATCGAGTGCGTGATCAACAGCACCGTCTTCCTGGTCTCGCGCTGGATCCGCATCAGCTCGACATTCATGCGCTCGCGCGTCAGCGCATCGAGCGCGCCGAACGGCTCGTCCATCAGCATGATCCGGGGATCATGCACCAGGGCGCGGCAGATCGAGGCGCGCTGCTGCATGCCGCCGGAGAGCTGCCACGGCAGCTTTTTCTCGAAGCCTTCGAGCCCGACCAGCTTCAACAGCGCCTTGGCCCGGTCGAGATATGTCTGCCGCGGCAGCCCCTTCATGTCGATCGGCAGCATGACGTTGGACAGGATGTTGCGCCACGGCAGCAGCAGCGCGTTCTGGAACACGATGCCGACATTGCCGTGCGGCGCCGTCACCTTCTCGCCCTCGACCAGGATCTCGCCCGTCGTCGGCGGCAGCAGCCCCGAGATCAGCTTGAGCAGCGTGGACTTTCCGCAGCCGGATGGGCCGACGACGACGAAGAACTCGCCGTCATTGATATGGAAGTCGAGCGGCCGCAACGACGGCACATCGCCGTCGCGCGTCCGGTAGGTCTTCGACACGCCTGAAAGCTTGATGCCCGACGCATCGCCGGCAGCCCGGTCGCTCACCAGTCTCAGATGCGCGGCCGGTTGCAGGGTTTCACTCATGTTCGTCGCAGGTTTCACGAACCGCTCTTCGGCAGATAGTCGTTGGTGTAGAACGCCTTCGGGTTCTCCTTGGCCTTGGCATCGAGCCCGCCATATTCGACCATCAGATTGACCGAGTCCGTCATGTTCTGGTCGGTGACCTGGAACGGGCGCTTGCCCTTGGTCTCAGGCGTCCGGTACAGCGGAATGGTCAGCTCAAAGCCCTGCGTCAGCGTGTCGATCTTGCCGCCCTTGGGGTTGGCATCGAGGATCGATTGCGCCGCGGCCTTCGGCTCCTTCTCGGCGGCTTCGACCGCCTTGGTCGTCGCCGACATGAAGCGGCGGACGAGGTCGGCATTGGCCTTCACATAATCAGTGTTGGCGATGATGCCCGACGAGACCATGTTGATGCCGTAGTCGGCGAACTTGATCGGATAGACGTCCTTGCCGGTGGCGTCCTTGATCTTCATCGACTGGTCCATGACGTAGCCGAGCAAGAGATCGGCCTGGCCGTTGATGACGGCGTTGAGCTTGGTCTGGCCATCGCCCGCCACCGTCTGGAAGTCGCTTTCCTTGAGGCCGGTCTTCTTCAGGAACAGCGGCCAGATCTGGGTCATGGAATCGGCCGGCGTGATCGCGACCGTCTTGCCCTTGATATCCTCGGGCTTCCTGATGTTCTTGTCGACGAAGCCCATCGCGGACATCGGGCTGGTCTGGAGCAGCACGCCGGTCGCAACCACTGGCGCACCCTTGATCGCGGCGCGCATCATGGTGGGCACGTCGACATAGCCGAAATCGGCGGTCTTGGCGGCCACCGCCTGCGTGGTCGCGGCCGAGCCGCGGCCTTCCTGGATCTCGAGGTCGATGCCTTCGGCGGCGTAGATGCCCTTGGCCTTGCCGTAATAGAACGGTGCGTGCTCGCCATAGACGTACCAGTTCAGCATCAGCACGACCTTGTCGGCCGCTTGCGCCGGCATGGCCGCGAACACCATCAGCGCCGCCGAGACAGCTCCTATCCATCGCTTCATCGTCACTCTCCCTTGTCGTTGTTTGCGTCGGCCGTTGGCGGCCGTTCGTTGCTTTGGTTGTCGTCAAGAGGCGAAAATCACGTCCTCGCGCTGGCTGACATGCCAGGGAATGACCAGCTTCTCGATCCGGTCCACGATCCAGAACAGGATGACGCCGAGCAGCGCGAGGATCACGAGCGCTGCGAACATCGTCGGCAGGTCGAAGGTGCCGATCGAGCGCTGCATCACATAGCCGATGCCGGAATTGGAGCCGACGAACTCGCCGACGACGGCGCCGACCACGGCCAGCGTCACCGACACTTTGAGGCCGGAGAAGATCGCCGGTAGCGCATGCGGCAGGTTCACCGCGCAAAACACCTGGAAGCGGCTGCCCTGCATGGCGCGGGCGAGATCGACCATATCTGGATCGACCGATTTGAAGCCCTGCACGGCGGAGACCACCACCGGAAAGAAGCCGAGCAGGAACGCCGAGATCACTTTCGGAATGATGCCGAAGCCGAACCAGACCACGAACAGCGGCGCGATCGCGATCTTCGGCACGGACTGAGAAAACACCAGCAGGGGATAGACGTAGCTCTCCACGGTCTTGGATCCCGCGATCAGCATCGCGATGGGGATACCGAACAGCGCCGAGAGCGCGAAGCCGCAGACGGTCGCATAAGTCGTCGGCCAGGACTGGCGCAGCAGTTCCGGCCAATCGGTGCGCAGCACCGCAATGACATCGCCCGGCGACGGGATCTGATAGGCGGGAATCTTGAACAGCCGGATCGCGAGATCCCAGGCCACGACGATGAACACCAGGAACAAAAACGGCCGGATCCAGGCCGCATTCAGCATCTTGGACACCGCACTCTGCGGCTTCAGCTCAGCCACGTCTCACTCCCGGTCGTCTTGTTCGTTGGGCGAGAAATTAACCCGTTGGGTAAATACTGTCCAGCGGTTTTCCTGCGACGTTTTGGGCGGGGGTTCCGCAAGGTTTGGGCGGGGGATCGCGGCGGAACGTGCCGTCCCTCCAAACATTCGGTGTCGTCCTGGCGAAGGCCAGGACCCATAACCACAGGGTGAAGTTTGGCGAGGCTGGTCGTTCGGGATTGGCACCACGCGCGGTCGATGGATCACGCGGTATGGGTCCTGGCCTTCGCCAGGACGACGTTGGGGGTGCAGTCCGACTCCACAATTTCCATTATCGCAAGCAGCGATACGACGAAGTCGCGCTAAACCGTCTGCACCACCGCGGCGCGCGATTTCGGCGTCTTGGTCATAGCTAACAGTGCGGCCGACTGTCCGGTCAGCGCTGCCAGCACGAGGCCGACCATGTGGTCTAGCCGCTCGTCCTTGGCGTCCTTGGCCAGCAGATCGCGACCGAAGATCACGCTGAGCGTCGCCGAGTTCGAGAGATAGAAGAAGCACAGCCCCGCGATCGAGATGTAGAGCTGGACAGGATCGACCGCGACCTTGAAGTCGCCGCCGGACACACCGCGCCGCACCACGGTGCCGATCATTTCGACGAAGGGCGAGTGCATCGACTTGACCTTGGTCGAGCGCTTCAGGTGCTTTGCACGGGCGAGATTTTCGGTCTGGAGCAGCGACAGGAATTCAGGATTGCGCAGGAAATAATTCCAGGTGAACTCGATCAGGCGGCGGATCGCCTCGGGCGGATCGAGATGCTCGAGATCGAGCCCGCGCTCCTCGCTGCGGATCTTGTCGTAGGCGCCTTCGAGCACCGCGAGATAGAGCTCGTCCTTGTTGCCGACGTGATAATACAGCATCCGCTTGTTGGCGCCGGCGTTGGCCGCGATGCGGTCGACGCGCGCACCGGCGAGCCCGTGCGCCGAGAATTCCTGCTTGGCGGCTTCGAGAATGCGCAGCCGCATCCCCTCGGGATCGCGCTGCCATTTCAGAGTTCGCTTTGCCGCTGCTTTCGCCAAACCGGGTGCTCGCTGGATGCTTCAAGACGCATGTAACACGCGCGCGGCGGTTTGAGAACGATCTCGTGCCCCGGACGCAGCGCAGCGCTTCTTCAGCGGTGCGCTGCAGAGCCGGGGCCCATATCAATGAGAGGTCGCCGCCTTCTGGGTCCCGGCTCTGCGCAGCAGCGCTGCGCGCTGCAGCGCGTCCGGGACACGAAGAGAGCGGAGATCAATCCACCGGCTTCGGCGAGCGCTCCAGCAGGACCGTCTGGATGCCGCAGGTGCCGGTCCTGACCGTCATCACCCGCGTGCCCGGCTTGCGGCCGTTGCGCACTTCGCTGACGTCGAGGCCGGCGGCGATCAGGCGGGCGCGCGTGGCGTCGATGTCGGTCACCCGCCAGCTCAGGCCCCAGAGGCGGTCATGCAGGGGATCGCCGCCCGCAACAGGGCGGCGCACCAGCTCGACGACGAGATCGCCGCAGCGGAAGAACATCAGCTGGCCCCAATCCTGGTGCGAGCGGTCGAGCGCCAGATCGAGCCCGAGCCGCGCGCCATACAGCGCGGCGGCACGATCGGAGTCCTCCGTGGTGATCACGACGTGGTCGAGTGCATCGATCGGCCCGATATCGGTCGCCGGCGAAAGCGGACGCTCATCAGCCAGTTCGAGGAAGAAAATGCGCACGCCGCGCGTGAGCTCCGTGGCGGCGCGCGTCCGCTTCCAGTGCAGGACCGCGCCGCTCTCCGCGTCGCTGCTTTCGACCTCGGCAACCGGATCCGGCTTGAGCGCCACCCGCTCCAGCCGCCGGTGCATTTTGCTCATGTCCGCGACACGAAAGCACAGGCTGGCGAGCACGCCTTCCTGGTCGCCGAGCAACGCGCGCATGCGGTCGGCGGTCACGCTGAAGCCGTTCGGCGCCATCAATTCGATGGTCATGTTGGCGAGAGTGAACAGCACCCGATCTGCGCCCTCGCCCGAATTCTGCCAGGCCGGCGCGCGCCCGAGCAGCGTCTGATAGGCCGCCCTGGCCGCACCGATATCCCTGACCAGTGCGACGACGTGATCGAGGCCGGTGATCATGCTACCCCCTGTTGAACGGCCCGGAACCGTGGACCGAGAGACGGCGTTTGTCCGGGCTTGGCATTGTCCGGTGATGGTCGTATTCCGGCCGCATGCCGACCTCAAGCATTCCGGGCGGCGGTTTTGCGAATAATTTCAGCGGTCCCGCGGCGGAACCGGTGTTACAGTAAGCGCGCCGGCCGGGACCACAAAGCGCATCACGGACAAGCAATGCAGGCTCTCTTCATCGGACAGACCTATATCGACGTCGTCTTCATCACCGACCACATGCCGACCGGCGACGAGAAGCACGTGGCCTCCGACTACGCGGTTTCCTTCGGCGGCAATGCGGTGACCGCGGCGTTCTGCTGCGCCAAGCTCGGCATCGTGCCCGATCTGATCGCGACCGCGGCCAATGACTGGCTCGGCCGCATGTTCATGGACATGTGCGCGAAATACGCGATCTCGCTGCATGGGCGGAAGGTCAACCAGTCCTCGCTGTCCTTCATCATGCCAAAGGACGGCAAGCGCGCCATCGTCCGCTGCCGCGACGACGACCACATCCATCCGTTCCCGATGCTCAATCTCGGCGGCTGCCGCGCGCTGCATGTCGACGGCCATCAGCCCGATGCCGCGATCCACTACGCAAAAGTCTGCCGCGAGGCCGGCATTCTGACCTCGCTCGACGGTGGCGGCCTTCGCACCAACACGCATGAGCTATTGGAATTCATCGACGTCGCCATCGTTGCCGAGCGCCTGTGCGAGCAGATGGATCTGACGCCGGAGAAGATGCTGGATTACCTCAAGAGCCGCGGCTGCAAGATTGGCGGCATCACCATGGGCGAGAAGGGCCTGCTCTGGTACGACGAGACCGGAACGGTGCAGGTGATGCCGGCGATGCCGATTCCGCGCGAGCGCGTGATCGACACCAACGGCGCCGGCGACGTCTTTCACGGCGCCTATGTCTATTCTTATCTCGCCCATCCCGGCAAAAGCTGGCGCGAGCATTTCGATTTTGCCCGGGCAGCCTCGACCTTCAAGATCCAGCGTCTCGGCAACGAAGCCGGCCTGCCGACCCTTGTCGACATCGCCAAGGTCAGGCACGAGTTCGAGGTCAGGGTCTAGCGTTCGCAGAGGTCTCTCATGGGGCGGGTCTTCGTCGCCGGCAGCATCAACATGGATGTGGTGGCGACGGCCGATCGCCATCCCCGGGTCGGCGAGACCGTCGCCGGCAAGCAGGTGTTGTATTTTCCGGGTGGCAAGGGCGCCAACCAGGCGGTGGCGGCGTCGCGGCTTGGCGCGCGGACCACGCTGATCGGCCGGCTCGGCAAGGATTCGTTCGGCGGTGAGCTGAGGACGTTCCTCGGCGCGCAAGGCATCGATCTCGGCGCGATCCGCGAGACGGCCGAAGCGCACACCGGCACCGCCATCATCACGGTGGCGGAGGCCGACAACACCATCGTCGTCATTCCCGGCAGCAATGCGCTGGTCAGCGTCGATGACGTCGCGGCCGTCCCGCTGGCAAAGGGCGATGTCGCGGTCAGTCAATTCGAGATCCCGCTGCCGACGATTGCCGCGTTCTTTCAACGGGCTCGCGACACCGGCGCCACGACGCTGCTCAATCCGGCCCCGGCACAAACCATGTCGAGCGAATTGCTCGCGCTGGTCGACATCCTCGTGCTGAACGAGACCGAGCTCGGCCTCCTCGCCGGCGTGGAGTTGTCCGACAGTGACGAGGCCGCGCGGATCCTCGACGTCGCGCGAAAACTTCAGGCGCGCGAGGACCAGACCATCTGCGTCACGCTCGGCAAGCGTGGCGTGCTCGCGCTCGCCGGACGCGAGGAGATTTCGGTGTCCGGCCGCGTGGTGAAGGCGATCGACACCACAGGCGCAGGCGATTGTTTTGTGGGAGCACTCGCGGCGCAACTTGCCGACGGCGTCGACTTGCGCGCGGCACTCGCCTTCGCCAATGCCGCCGCCTCGATCTCCGTGCAGCGCATGGGCGCGGGGCCGTCGATGCCGACAGCCGCGGAAGTCGGCGCGGTGATGTAGACCGCGCGCTTCCTTCACCTCGCCCCGCAAGCGGGGCGAGGGAGAAAAGCTCATGCCAGCGCGCCCTTCAGGTCGAAACTTTCGTCGGCGGCCTGCTCCGGCGTGATCGAGCGATCCAGGCCGAACAGGCGGCGGCCGAACATGTGGTCGCCGGCACGGTTGACCGATTCGATGCCGAGCAGACTGTCGCCCTTGTAGCAGAACGCCGAGAACGCCTTCTTGCCGGGATCGCCGCGCAGCACGACGCGGTCGTAGCCGGTGGTGAGGCCCGCGATCTGGAGCTTGTCCTCGCCCTGGTCGCTCCAGAACCAGGGATGGCTGTCATAGGCCTTGCGGTCGCCGGTCAGCCGCGCCGCGAGGCAGCGCGCGTGATCGGTGGCGTTCTGCACCGATTCCAGCCGCTGCGATCCGCCGAAGCGCGGGCTGTTGAACAGCGCGCAATCGCCGATCGCCGAGATATCGGGATCGGCCGTCGCGAGATATTCGTCGACGATGATACCGGCGGCGACCGGCAGCCCCGCCTCCGCCGCAAGCTCGATGTTCGGCAGCACGCCGACGCCGACCACGACGAGATCGGCCGGCAGATGCCTTCCGTCGCTCAAGGAGACGCCGGTGACCTTGCCGCCCTCAGCCTCGATGGACGTTGCCTGCACGCCGAGGTGAATGCGGATGCCGGCCTCGCGATGCCGCGCCTGAAAATACTCCGAGACCTCCGCCGTCACCGCGCGCGCCATCACGCGCGGGGCGAGTTCGAGCACGTCGACCTCGAGGCCCTTGATGCGCGCGGTGGACGCGAATTCGAGGCCGATGAATCCCGCGCCGATCACGACCACCCGCGTCTTCGAGGGCATGATCTTCCGCAGCGCCTCGCTGTCGTCGAGGATGCGCAAATATTTCACGTCGGGAAGGTTCGCATTGGGCAGATCGAGCAGCCGGTTGCGCGCGCCGGTCGCCAGCACGAGGTGGCCATAGGGCAGCGTCCTACCCGAGGCGAGCAGCACCTTGCGCCCCGCGCGGTCGATCGACACGGCGCGGTCCGCCACCAGCTCGATGGTCTGGTCCTGGTAGAATTTCTCCGGCCGGAACATCAGGCTCTCCGGCCCGGCCGCGCCCTTGATGTAGGCCTTGGACAGCGGCGGCCGCTGATAGGGCAGATGCGCCTCGTCGTTGATCAGGCAGATAGCAGCGGAAAAGCCCGCCTGGCGCAGGGATGCCGCGACCTGGTAGCCGCCATGGCCGGCACCGACAATGATCACCGGGCCATCGGTCATTGGACAGCCCATTTCCGCAAGACACGAGCGTCACCCATGTCGTCTCCTCTCTCGCTGATTTTGGCTTGCTTGCCCAGGAGGAGCCGGCGCTCGTGTCCGTCCCTGACGAAGGCAGGCCCATTTGAACCTATCGTTCCGGCTTGCGCAAGGGCGGCTGGCAGGGATTGTCACCCCTCGCCTTCTGCGATTTAGTCGCACGAACGACCTCATGCCGGGGATTACTCAGATGCCTGCTCCCGTCTCCCAGCCCGATGATCCCGCCTTGCTGCGGATCGACGGCCCGATCGCGACCATCACGCTGAACCGCCCCGCCGCGTTCAACTCGATCAATCTGGCGATTGCGCAAAAGCTCGAACAGCTCGCGGCCTATCTCGAGGGCGACGATGGCATCAGGGTTTTGGTGATTGAGGGCGAAGGCCGCGCCTTCTCGGCCGGCGGCGATCTGCAGACGATCGGTGCCGCGGCCGAGGCCAATACGGTGACGCCTGTCGTCGGCGAGCTATTGAAGCACTATCATGCCTTCATCGAGATCATCCGGCGCATGCCGAAGGTCTCGCTGTCGAGCGTGCACGGCTCGGCGGCCGGCGCCGGCATGGGCCTCGCCTTCGTCACCGATCTCTGCATCGCCGCGGAGGATGCCAAATTCACGCCGGCTTATGCCAAGATCGGGGTGTCGCCGGATGGCGGATCTACGGTCGGCATCGTCAACACGGTCGGCTCCCGCCGCGCGCTGCAGATTTTCCTGGCCGAGGATAATTTTACCGCGCAGCAGGCCCATGAATGGGGCCTGGTTGCGAAGCTAGTTCCCGCCGCCGAGCTGAAGGCGGCAACGCGAACCCTCGCCGAGCGTCTGGCGCAGAACCCGATCGCCGCGATTGCCGGCACCAAATCGCTGGTCTACCAGGCCGCCACGACGTCGGTGAAGCAGCAGCTCGACGCCGAGGAGCACAAGATCATCATGGCCATGAACACGGAGGAGTTTCGAACCGCCGTGAAGAAATTCACCAGCAAGAGCAAGTAGCGTTCACTCAAGCAGGCTTACTTGGGACAGATGTACCCAGTCCCCGCCGGCGACTTGAAGCAGCCGACCGATTCCGGCAGCACTTGCCGCGGCAGCCACAGCACCACGCTCGGGAAATAGATCGCAAACGCGATCGTCCCGAGGAACACCAGATAGATCGGCAACGCGGCGCGTAGCGCCTTTGCGAAACTGACGCCGACGAATTTCGAGGCCATCAGCAGCACCAGGCCATAAGGCGGCGTGATCAGGCCGAAGGCGAGCGTGGCGATCAGCACCACGCCCATATGCACGGCGTTGATGTCGCCGGCTTCCGTCAGCGTGTTGACCAGCGGCATGAAGATGATGATGGTCGGCACCGGCTCGATGAAATCGCCCACGATCGTGAACAGCAGCACCATCAGCAGCATGATCAAATGCGGATCGTTGCCGGCGATCGAGGTGATGACTTCGGCGATGTAGCTTGCACCGCGCAAATAGGCGAGCATCCAGCCGAACGCATTGGCGGCGCCGATCGTGATCAGCGGCAGCGAGAAGATCAGGCCCGCAAGGCAGAAATCGTACGGAATCTTCCTGATATGGCCGCGGTTGAGCGCGGGGATCACGACCGCGACAATCCAGACCACCGCAACGACGCCGGCTTCCGTCGGCGTGAACCAGCCGGTCAGAATGCCTCCTAACAGGATCACTGGGATCATCAGCGGTAGCGCCGCATCGCCGGCCGCGAACACCACCTGCCGCAGCGGCGCGCGCGGCTTGCGCAGGCCGGACGGGCCGAAGAAATAGCAATAGATCATCAACCCGAAGCCGATCATCAGGCCCGGCACGACGCCTGCCATGAACAGGCCGGCGATCGAGACGTTGCCGACGGCGCCATAGACCACGGCCGTGATGCTCGGCGGCACCAGCGCGGCGATGGTCGAGGCCGACGCGATGATCGCGGCGATGAAGGCGGGCTCATAGCCCTCGCGTTTCATCGGGCCGCCCAGCGCGCGGCTCATCACGGCGACGTCAGCGGTGGTCGAGCCCGACATTTCCGAGAAGAACATGCTGAAGACGACCACGACCTGCGAGAGGCCGCCTCTGATATGCCCCACCAGGGACACCGAGAGGTTGGCTATCCGGACCACCACATTGGCCGAGCTCATGAGCTCGCCGACCAGCAGGAAGAAGGGGATCGCCAGCAGTGCCTCGGAATCGACGCCGTCGAAGATCTTCTGGATGATCGCGGCGAGCGAGACGTCCGACAGCAGCGCGCCGATGAAGACGCCGGCCATCAGCGAGAACGGCACGGGCACGCCGAGATAGCCGAAGGACAGGAAGCAGACCGTCATCAACGCCAGAACAATGGGTGCGCTCACGGCTGCGCCCTCATCTGCGCGTCGGTGATGACAGGCGCCCCGTCATCCTCTTCGGGCGGCTCGGGGTGGTCAAAGCCGTTGCGCACGCCGTTGACGAGCTGCTCGATGGTGAACAGGCCGATCAGCACGCCCGACAGCGGAATGATCGCGTAGAGCGAGGCGATCGGCGTGCCCGACGGCAGGCGAAAACTGCCGAAGCCGCGAAGATAGTTCTGATAGCCGTACACGATCAGGCAGAAGGCGACGCCAAGCACCACGATCCGGATGATGATCTCGACGATCAGACGCGGCGTGCCGTGCATCGCCTCGGAGATCGCGGTGAGATAGAGGTGGTCGTTGCGCCGCGTCGCAGCCGCTGTGCCGACGAAGATGGCGTAGATGAACAATGTCGAGGTCACTTCCTGGAGCCAGAGCCAGGGATGGCCGATGGTGCGGGTGACGATGTCGGCGGTCACCGACAGCGAGAAGCCGAAGCAGAGCACGCCGCAAAGGATCATCAGCGCGAGTTCGAGCCAGTCGAGCCCGCGCCATTTGAGGTGGCGTTGGCGTTGCACCAGCAGTTTTTCGGCGATGGGCATTGTTGCTCCCGGCTGCGGGTTTTCTGAACCTCTCCCGCTTGCGGGAGAGGTCGGCGCGAAGCGCCGGGTGAGGGCTCTCTCCTCATCGGGAGTCTCTCCGCGGAGACACCCTCTCCCCTACCCTCTCCCGCAGGCGGGAGAGGGAGCGCACCGTCTTTCGGCATCACGTCAATTGATCGAGCGGATCAAATCCTTGATCTTCTCGGCGTGCGGGCCGAGCTCCTTGGCGAGCTTGTCGAGATAGGGATCGGCGACCGCCGTGAAGCTCTTCTTGTCGACGTTGTCGACGATCTTCACGCCCATCTTCTTGAGCTTCTCCGCCGCGGTGCGTTCGAGGTCGAAGGCCTTCTGCGGCTCCTTGGAGCTGACCTCGTTCCCCGCCGCCTGCACCCAGCCCTTCTGCTCCGCCGACAGGCTCTGCCAGAGCTTGTCGGAGATGAACACCAGCGCGTTGTTGGCCTCGTGCTCGGTGATGTTCAGGACCGGCGCGACCTCGTAGTGCTTGTTAACGAGGTAGACGTTGATGCTGTTCTCGGCGACGTCGACGACGCCGGTCTGCAAGCTCGTGTAGACGCTCCCGAACGGCATGTGCACGGTTTGGGCGCCGTAGGCCGGGAACATGGTGTCCTCGGTCGCGGTCGCCTGCACCCGGATCTTCAGGCCCTTGATGTCACCGACGTTATGGATCTCCTTCTTGGAGTACATGTGGCGCACGCCCTGCGAACCGGTCGCGATCACATGCAAACCCTGCGTGGTCTCGTCGATCATGGTCTTGAGCGCCGCGAACACTTTTGGATCGGCCAGGCCCTTGACCACGTGGTTCTCGTCGCGGAAGAGGAAGTGCAACGACATCACGCCCGCTTGCGGCGAGATCGTCGCGGTGTTCGCCGAGGAGATGATCGCAAATTCGACGTCGCCCGCTTTCACGAGCTGGAGCACCTGCGGCTCCTGCCCGAGCTGCGCGCCCGGATACTGGTCGATGATCATGGTGCCTTTGCTCAATTCCTTGAGCTTTTCGGCAAAGAGGTCGCCCGCGATCGAATAGCCGGTGTTGCGCGGCTGGTCATAGGCGAAGCGATAATGCTTCACCTCCTGTGCCGACGCGCTCGTTACGAAGAGAACAGCGGCCGTTGCCGCCAGCCCAAGCATGGATCGTGCAATCATCGTTTCCCCCTGTTTTATCGCTCGCCGCTTTAGCGGTCTAAGCGTTCGTTCGGGTGGTTGGTCACCCCTTATCCGTCTTCTTCCCAGTTCTCTGCATAAAATCGAAATCGCAGCCCTCGTCGGCCTGCATGATGGTCTCGTTGAACAGCCAGGCATAGCCGCGCCGCGCCTCGTCGGGAGCGGCTGCCGGCTTCAATAAGGCATGGCGCCGTTCCAGCTCGGCCGCATCGACCAGCAGCTCGATGCTGCGCTTGGCGACGTCGAGCCGAATCATGTCGCCGTTCTTCACCAGCGCCAGCGGCCCGCCGACGGCGGATTCCGGCGTGATGTGCAGCACGATGGTGCCGAACGCGGTGCCGCTCATACGCGCGTCGGAAATGCGCACCATGTCCTTGGTGCCGCCACGCGCGAGCTTCTTCGGGATCGGCAGATAGCCCGCCTCGGGCATGCCGGGCGCGCCCTTGGGCCCGGCATTGCGCAGCACCAGCACATCATCGGCGGTGACGTCGAGATCGGGATCGTCAACCCGCAGCGTCATATCCTCGACGGATTCGAACACCACGGCACGTCCGGTGTGCTGCAACAGTTTTGGGCTTGCAGCTGACTGCTTGATCACCGCGCCGCGCGGGGCGAGGTTACCGTGCAGGACGGCGAGGCCGCCTTCCTTCTTGATCGGATTGTCGCGCGCGCGGATCACGTCCTGGCCGGGTACGTGTTCCGCGTTGGCGGCGACATCGCGCAGGCTCTCGCCCGTGATGGTCTTCGCGTCGAGATCGACGAGGTCACCAAGCTGCGCCAGCAGTTTCGGCACGCCGCCGGCGTGATGGAAATGCTCCATGTAATGCTCGCCGGACGGCTTGAGATCGATCAGCACCGGCACCTCGCGGCCGATCTGGTCGAACACGCCGAGGTCGAGCCGGTGCGGCGAGCGATGTGCCATCGCGGTCAAATGAATCAGGCCGTTGGTCGAGCCGCCGATCGCCTGGAGCACGACTTGGGCATTCCTAAAAGATGCAGGCGTCAGCACCTCGCTCGGCTTCGGACCCTTGGTCTTGGCCATCTCGGCGGCCACCCTGCCGCTCGCTTCGGCGAGCCGAAAGCGCTCCGCATGCGGCGCGGGGATCGTCGCGCTCATCGGCAGCGACAGACCCATGGCCTCGATCATGCAGGCCATGGTGGAGGCCGTGCCCATCACCATGCAGGTGCCAACCGACGGCGCGAGACGGCCGTTGACCGCCTCGATCTCAATGTCATCCATTTCGCCGGCGCGATACTTGCCCCAGAGACGGCGGCAATCGGTGCAAGCGCCCAGCACCTCGCCCTTGTGATGACCAACCACCATGGGGCCAACGGGAATGACCACCGTCGGCAGATCGGCGCTGATTGCGGCCATCACCTGCGCCGGCAGTGTCTTGTCGCAGCCGCCGATGACGATCACCGAATCCATCGGCTGGGCGCGGATCATCTCCTCGGTGTCCATCGCCATCAGATTACGCAGATACATCGAGGTCGGATGCGCAAAGCTTTCGGCGATCGAGATGGTCGGGAAAACGAACGGCATCGCGCCCGACAGCATCACGCCGCGCTTGGCGGCCTCGATGATCTGCGGGACGTTGCCGTGGCAGGGATTGTAGTCGCTATAGGTGTTGGTGATGCCGACGATCGGGCGCTCCAGCGCGTCGTCGGAATAGCCCATGGCCTTGATGAACGCCTTGCGCAGGAACAGCGAGAAGCCGGCATCGCCATAGCTTGTCAGCCCTTTGCGCAACCCACTCGTCATCATACCGCTCCCATTACCGGGTCATTGTCGTACAGCCTGCCCCTTGATTGTCAATAAGACAGACGTCAAACCTGCTATTTTGGCCGTCGACGCCCCGGTGATGACCAGATTATTGACAATCCAAGCCTTCCCTGCTCCACAGGACGGACCGGCCGAGCGCCGGGAGGCCGAGGGCATGTCCGACACTCACACCGCAGATGCCACGATGGTCCGGCGCGACGATCCGGACGACATCGTCGCGCGGCTCGAGGAGGACATCATCTTCGGCCGCCTCGCGCCCGGCGCGCGCCTGACCGAGGACGCGCTGATGTCGGCTTACGGCACCTCGCGGCACTTCGTGCGCCAGGCGCTGGTGGATGCCGAGCGCCGCGGCATCGTCCGCCGTGAGAAGAATGTCGGCGCCACCGTGCGGTTCTATTCGGCCGAAGAGGTCCGGCAGATCTACGAGGTCCGGGAGATGCTGACCCGGCAGGCGGCGCTGATGATCCCCCTGCCCGCACAGCAAGGCCTGATCGACGAGCTCTCCGGATTGCAGCGGCAATATTGCGCGCGAGCGGATTTGCAGGACCTGCGCGGCATCCATGAAGCCAATGACGCCTTCCACCTCGCGCTGTTCTCGGCCTGCGGAAATCCGTATCTGGTGCGCTCGCTGCAGGACTACATGAACCTGACGCTGCCGATGCGCGCCAAGAATCTCGCCGACCGAGACGGCCTGGCGCAATCACGGCGCCAGCACGAGCTGATGATCGAGCTGTTGAAAGGCCGCGACAGCTGGGCGCTGGCCCAGCTCTGCGTCGATCATATGCAGTTCAGCAAGAAGGATTATCTGGCGCGGATTGCGGGTGAGGCCGAGCGCTAGCGCGTGCGCCCGTTAGGCCATGGCAAGCCAAGTCGCAGGTTCAGTACCGTCTTAGCAGGCCGCGCTCCACGCTGGTATCACCGTAGTCGGCGCAGGCCGCTTTCGGGTCGTTGATCAACTGCGCTCGGATGCGCCTGAACGTTTTGGCGGCCGCGTCGGACACCTCGATGCGGAATTTACCGGCATCGTAGTTTTCGCCGTCGCGGGCCTTGATGGCTGCCGCATAGGCGTCGATCATCGCCATCGCGGCATCCGTGCTGCCGAGAAGTCGGGCGCCGAGCTGGACACTGCCGGCACCATTGACCTCGTAGCCGACGCATCGTTGTTCGAGCACCGCGGACGCGGTGACGAGCTGGTCGAGAAACGTCGCCTCGGCGTCGCTGAGCATCGCGGCTCGCGCCGGGGCCGACATGATCAGCGCTAGCAGTACGACGGCTGGCAATTTGATTTTCATTGTTCTGACTCTCGCCGCCGCAATCGAACCGTGATCGCGGCACCGGTTGCCGAAATGCGATCGCGCAGATCGAGAACCAAATGCCGAAGGCAAGGTTGACCTGGATCAATGGGCAGGGCGGCCAAGCCAAAGCTCGGCCCCCGCATGCGCTCGTCCTCAATGAACCGGGGGCCACCGCGGGCGTGATGGACATCAAAACCTTTTGTCAACCCATCGAAATAGCGCGCCGTCGGAAATAGATAGGACCGGCGTCCAGCCGCGAATCGCACGTTCTTCCCCGTATTCCCTCCCGAATGAAATGCCATGACCGAACAAACCCTGACCGAGCCGATCGTCGAGTCGCAGGAGCGATCCCGCGGTTTTACGCGCTACCAGACGATCCTCGTTGCGCTGCTGGCGCTGGTCCAGTTCACGATCATCATCGATTTCATGATCATGTCGCCGCTCGGCGCCATCATGATGCCGGCGCTCGATATTTCGGCCGCTCAGTTCGGCGTGGCGGTCTCGGCCTATGCGTTCAGCGCGGGAATTTCCGGCATCCTGGCGGCCGGCTTTGCCGACCGGTTCGACCGCAAACGGCTGCTGTTGTTCTTCTACGCCGGCTTCACCCTCGGCACGGCGCTGTGCGCGATCGCGCCCAACTATCATCTGTTGCTGCTGGGGCGGATCGTGACCGGCCTGTTCGGCGGCGTGATCGGCTCGGTCGTGCTCGCCATCGTCACCGATCTGTTTACGCTGCAATTGCGCGGCCGCGTCATGGGTTTCGTGCAAACCGCCTTCGCTGCAAGCCAGGTGCTGGGCATCCCAGCCGGCCTTTTCCTCGCCAACCAGTGGAACTGGCACGTCGCGTTCGGCGCGCTGGTCGGCCTTTCGGTGATCGGGATGACCGCCGTGATGTTCGTGATGAAGCCCGTGAACGGCCATCTCGGGCTTAAGCAGGATCGAAACCCGTTCCGGCATCTGATCGCAACGGTCTCTCAGCCGCGTTATTGGATGGCTTTCTCGGTGACGACCCTGCTGGCGACCGGCGGCTACATGCTGATGCCGTTCGGCAGCGCCTACACCGTGCACAATCTCGGCATCGACATCGTGCATCTGCCGACGATCTATCTCGTCTCCGGCCTGTTCAGCATTGTCATCGGCCCGCTGGTGGGACGCGCGAGCGATGCCTTCGGCAAATACCCGACCTTCGTCTTCGGCAGCGCGATGTCCATCGTCATGGTGCTGATCTACACCCATCTCGGCGAGGTGAGCCTGACGGTCGCGATCCTGGTCAACGTGCTGATGTTCGTCGGCATCTTCTCCCGCATGATTCCGTCGCAGGCGCTGATTTCCGCAATCCCCGAGCCGGCGCAACGCGGCTCCTTCAGCGCGGTCGGCGCGTCGCTGCAACAGCTCTCCGGCGGGCTCGGCTCCGTGCTCGCCGCCGCGCTGATCGCGCAGGACGCCGACGGTACGCTCCGGCATTTCGACCGGCTGGGATACGTCGTCGTGACGACGGCGGTGATTTCCTTGATCCTGATGTATTTCGTGCAGAGGCCCATCGCGGCCCAAGCCGGCAAACGCGTTGTCTAGGGCGTCGATTCCGACGCCCTAGATTTGCGAATGCGCTCCTACCGCTTATTCCAATCGATGATCCGACTTGTGTCGCCGTCGAACTCGGTGCTGCAGAACGCGCCGCCCTGATAGTAATCGCCGACCGGATCAGGCTTCAGCTTGGCTTGCTCCGCCATCGCGTGCGCCACGTGGTCCTCGGAGCGCCCGGTGGGGCGGTAGCCGAACTCGTAGGCGCGGTGGTTGTCCCACCAGGCGCGCTCGTTCAGGGACACGCCGTAGAAGATCTCGAAATGAATGTCGGGATGCTCGAGCCCGATCTGGCAGAGCTGCACCAAATCTTCCGGCTTCAGCCAGATCGAAATCCGGCGAAGGTCCAGCGGCACGTCGCCGAAATTGCCAATGCGAAGGCAAGTCACCTTCAGGCCATGCTTGTCGGCATAGAGCGCGCCGACCGCTTCGCCGAACACCTTGCTGACGCCATAGCGGCCGTCGGGGCGCGGGGTCACATCGGTGCCGATCTTGTGGTGGCGCGGATAGAATCCGACGGCATGGTTCGAGGAGGCGAACACCACGCGCTTGACGCCCTTGCGATACGCGGCCTCGAACAGATTGTAGCCGCCGATGATGTTGGCCTGGAGGATGTCGTTCCAGGGACCTTCGACCGAATAGCCGCCGAAATGGATGATGCCGTCGACGCCCTCGCAGATCGCCTCGCACTGCGCCAGGTCAGAGAGATCCGCCGCCTTGAATTGCTCGTTCGCGCCGAGGTCCTTCGGCGGGCGGATATCAGAGAGCAGCAGGTCCGGATAGATCGGCGGCAGCAGTTTCCGCAGGCGCGTTCCGATCCCGCCCGAAGCTCCCGTCATCAAGATACGCGGCATGTCTTTCCTCGCCTTTGGCAACCAATTTGCGGTCACATGTCTCTGATGATAGCAGGATTGTCCAGAGGGAACGAAACGAGAGAACCGACATGAATGAGGCATCGTCCTATCCCCAGGAGCGGCCAGGCTGGCGGCCGGCGAGCTACTATCCCGATCCGGCGATAAAGGCACTCGATCCCCGCTTCGAAAAATACTGGCTAAAACTCTCGGCGGTAGAGCGGCTGACGACCGGCCTGCGCTGGGCCGAGGGTCCAGTGTGGGTCGGCGATGGTCGTTACTTGTTGTGCAGCGACATTCCGAACCAACGCATCGTCAAATGGGAAGAGGAGACCGGTGCGGTCTCGGTGTTCCGCAAGCCCTCCAATTTCGCCAATGGCAACACTAGGGATCGCCAGGGCCGGCTCGTCACCTGCGAGCATGGCGGCCGACGTGTCACCCGCACCGAATATGACGGCAGCATCACCGTGCTGATGGACTCGTTCGGCGGCAAGAAGCTCAACTCGCCAAACGACGTCGTGGTGAAGTCGGACGGTGCGGTCTGGTTCACCGATCCCACCTTCGGCCTGCTCGGCAATTACGAGGGCTACAAGGCCGAGCCCGAGATCGAGCCGAACGTCTACAGGTTCGATCCCGCGACCGGCAAGGCGACCATCGTTGCCGAAGGCGTGCTCGGGCCGAACGGGCTGTGCTTCTCGCCGGACGAGAAAATCCTCTACGTCGTGGAATCGCGCGGCGTGCCGAACCGCAAGATTCTTGCTTATGACGTCTCGCCTGACGGCACCACGATCTCCAACAAGCGCGTCCACATCGACGCAGGTCCTGGCACGCCGGACGGCATGCGCTGCGACATCGACGGCAATCTCTGGTGCGGCTGGGGCATGGGCGATCCCGAGCTCGACGGGGTCGTGGTGTTCGCGCCCGACGGCGTCATGATCGGCCGCATCGCGCTGCCCGAGCGCTGCGCCAATCTCTGCTTCGGCGGCGTCAAGCGCAACCGCCTGTTCATGGCGGCGAGCCAGTCGATCTACGCGCTATATGTGAACACGCAGGGCGCGGTGGGGGGATAGGCTCCCCAACTCTCTCCTCGTCATTGCGAGGAGCTCTTGCGACGAAGCAATCCAGACTGCACCCTCGGAAAAATTCTGGATTGCTTCGCTTCGCTCGCAATGACGGAACGAAAAGCGCCGGAGCGGTTTCCCGCTCCGGCGTTTTGTTTACCCAGGCGATATAGCCTACGCCGCGTTGAAGCCCGCAACCGCCTTCACTTCGAGGAAGTCCTCGAGGCCGTACTTGCCCCATTCGCGGCCGTTGCCGGACTGCTTGTAGCCACCGAACGGCGCGGAGCGGTCGTTGGGCACGCCCTGCAGATTGACGTTGCCGGCGCGGATCTGCCGGCCGACGCGCTTGGCGTCCTCGACGGAAGCACCCGTGACGTAGCCGGCAAGCCCATAGGGCGTGTCGTTGGCGATGTGCACGGCCTCGGCTTCGTCCTTGGCGCCGATGATGGTGAGCACCGGTCCGAAGATCTCTTCACGCGCAATCGTCATGTCGGGGGTGACGTCGGCAAAGATGGTGGGACGGACATAGAAGCCCTTGTTGACGCCTTCGGGCAGGCCGGGGCCGCCGGCGACGAGCGTTGCGCCCTCATCGATGCCCTTCTTGATCAGGCCCTGGATCTTGTCCCACTGGCCGCGGTTGACCACCGGACCAATGGTGGTGCCTTCGGCGCGCGGATCGCCCGCCTTGGTCTTGTCGGCGACCGCCTTCGCGATCGCGGCGACTTCCTTCATCTTCGAGGCCGGCACGATCATGCGCGAGGGCGCGTTGCAGGACTGGCCGGAGTTGTTGAACATGTGCATCACGCCGCCGGTCACCGCCTTCGTGAGGTCGGCGCCTTCGAGAATGACGTTCGGCGACTTGCCGCCGAGTTCCTGGCTGACGCGCTTCACGGTCGGTGCGGCGCGCTTGGCCACGTCGATGCCGGCGCGGGTCGAGCCGGTGAAGGAGATCATGTCGATATCGGGATGCTCGCTCATGGCGGCGCCGACCTCGGGGCCGAGACCGTTGACGAGATTGAATACGCCCTTCGGCACGCCGGCTTCATGCAGGATTTGCGCGAAGATCAGCGCCGAGGTCGGGGTGAACTCCGACGGCTTCAGGATCATGGTGCAGCCGGCGGCAAGCGCGGGCGCGACCTTGCAGGCGATCTGGTTGAGCGGCCAGTTCCAG
This sequence comes from Bradyrhizobium sp. MI1.10, assembly GCF_055811035.1. Taxonomy (NCBI): domain Bacteria; kingdom Pseudomonadati; phylum Pseudomonadota; class Alphaproteobacteria; order Hyphomicrobiales; family Nitrobacteraceae; genus Bradyrhizobium; species Bradyrhizobium sp. MI1.10. The sequence continues at coordinate 89,567 of NZ_JBVVPN010000012.1, read as the reverse complement.
GGCGTGATCATGCCGACCACGCCGACCGGCTCGCGCAGCACCATGGCGGTGCCGACCGGTTCCTCGAAATGATAGTTCTTGAGCACGTCGAGCGTGGTCATGAGGTGGCCGAGACCAGCGCCGGCCTGCAGCTTCTCCGCCATCGGCAGCGGCGCACCCATTTCGTCGGAGACGGCAGCACCGATCTCCTTGAGGCGGCCCTTGTAGATCTCGATGACCTTGGTGAGCAGCGCGACGCGCTCGTCACGGCTGGTCTGGGAGAACGTCACGAACGCGCGCTTGGCGGCGGCAACGGCTTTATCAACGTCGGCCTTGGAGCCCAGCGCAACCTCGTACATCGCCTCTTCCGTCGCCGGATTGACCACGGCGGTGGACTTCTTGACGGCGGGATCGACCCAGGCGCCGTCGATGTAGAACTGCATGCGATTGACCATAGTGAACCTCTTCTTGGGGGCTTGGAGGGGGCGTTTCGGCAGGCATCCTTGCACGAAAGCGCCGGCAATTGAACCCGCCATATGCGGGGCCAGCATTGCGGCGGACGGAGGTTATATGAGCCGATGGCGGAGGGGTGGCAAGGTCTCGCCTCACTCACGATGTCATCCCGGCCTAGTGCCCATTGCGCGCTAGGCCGGGATGACGAACTACACAGCCATCTTCCGATGCAACACCGGCGCGCCGGTGGTGAGGCTTTCGGCCGCATCGATGATGGCGTTGGCGTCGATGCCGTAGTGGCGGTAGAGGTCGGCGATGGTGCCGGTCTGGCCGAACTGCTCGACGCCGAGTGCCTCGACGCGATGGCCGCGGACGCTGCCGAGCCAGCCGAGCGCCGCCGGATGTCCGTCGATCACGGTCACGATGCCGCAGTCGCGCGGCAGCGGCGCGAGCAGTTTTTCGATGTGGCTGAGATGCTGCACGCCGCGCCGATCCCGGCGCAATTTCCGTGCGGCGGTCCACCCCGCATGCAGACGATCTGCGGACGTGATCGCGAGCAGGCCGATGTCGCGCCGGCTCTCGCCGATGAAGCCGGTCGCTTCGATCGCTTCCGGCGCAACTGCGCCGGTATAGGCGATGACGGCTTCGGCATTGGGGCCCGGCTTGCGCAGCCAATAGGCGCCGTCGGTGATGCCCTGCGCGAGCTCCGGCGTCATGATCCGCTGCGCCTGCTCGATCGAGCGCGTCGAGAGCCGCAAATAGACCGAGCCGCCCTCGCCCGGATCGCGCTGCATGTGGTTGAAACCCCACCCCATGATCACGGCGAGCTCGTCGACGAAGGCAGGCTCGAACGAGGCGAGGCCGTCCTGCGCCATGCCGATCAAAGGCGTTGCGATCGACTGGTGCGCGCCGCCTTCGGGTGCCAGCGTGATGCCCGACGGCGTTGCCGCCACCATGAAGCGGGCATCCTGGTAGCATGCATAGTTCAGCGCATCGAGACCGCGCTCGATGAAGGGATCGTAGAGCGTGCCGACCGGCAGCAACCGCTCGCCGTTGATCTGGTGCGACAGGCCGAGCGCCGAGAGCATGATGAACAGGTTCATCTCGGCGATGCCGAGTTCGAGATGCTGGCCCTTGGGCGAGAAGTCCCAGTTGAAGGTGGATGGAATTTTCTCGCTGCGGAATAAGTCCGCCTTCTCGCCGCGCGCAAACAGGCCGCGCCGGTTCACCCACGGACCGAGATTGGTCGAGACGGTGACGTCAGGCGACGTCGTCACGATGCGCCTGGCAAGCTCGCTGTCGCCGCGCGCGATCTCGTTCAGCACCAGCCCAAAACCCTGCTGGGTCGACATCTGCGGCGCCGGCTTGAAGGCGAGCTGCGACGGCACTTCGATCACAGGCGCGGTGAGCCGGCGGCCGTCCTGGTTGAACGGCACGCCCGCGAGGAAGGCGTCGAGCTCGGCAGGACTTTGCGCGAGACCCTCGTATCTGTCCCATTCGTGTCCGGGCCGGATGTTCTGGCTGTCGCGATATTTCTCCATCTGCGCGACTGTCATCAGGCCGGCGTGGTTGTCCTTGTGGCCCTGGAACGGCAGGCCGACGCCCTTGATGGTGTAGGCGATAAAGCAGACCGGGCGATCGTGATCGATGGATTCGAACGCATCCAGCATGCTCGCCATATCATGGCCGCCGAGGTTCGACATCAGCGCCAGCAATTCGTCGTCGCTGCGCTTGTCGATCAGTTTGGTGATGGGGCCCTGATCGCCGATCTCATCGTGAAGATGTTTGCGGAACGCCGCGCCGCCCTGAAAACACAAGGCGGCGTAGAGCGCGTTCGGGCAATTGTCGATCCAGCGCTTCAACGCCTCGCCGCCAGCTTCGGCAAAGGCCTCGCGCATCAGGCGGCCGTATTTCACGATCACCACGTCCCAGCCGAAATTGCGGAATACGGTCTCGAACTTTTCCCAGAGGCCTTCGCGGACGACGGCGTCCAGCGACTGCCTGTTGTAGTCGACCACCCACCAGGTGTTGCGCAGGCCGTGCTTCCAGCCTTCCGCCAGCGCCTCGAAGATGTTGCCCTCGTCCATCTCGGCGTCGCCGACCAGCGCAATCATCCGCCCTTCGCGGCGATCCTTCATCCAGCCATGTGCCTTGACGTAGTCCTGCACCAGCGAGGCGAACAGCGTCTGCGCGACGCCGAGGCCGACCGAGCCCGTGGAGAAATCGACGTCGTCGACGTCCTTGGTGCGCGAGGGATAGGACTGCGCGCCCTTGAAGCCACGAAAATTCTCCAGCTTCTCGCGGCTCTGCCGGCCGAACAGATACTGGATGGCGTGGAACACCGGGCTCGCATGCGGCTTCACCGCGACGCGATCTTCGGGCTTCAGCACGTGGAAATACAGCGCCGACATGATGGTTGCGAGCGAGGCCGACGAGGCCTGATGTCCCCCAACCTTGAGGCCGTCCGCGTTCGCGCGGACGTGGTTGGCGTGATGGATGGTCCATGACGACAGCCACAGCGCCTTGCGGGCGAGCGCGGTCAATGTGTCGAGGCGGGCGATATCAACGGGCATGGCAATGCTCCCGGAAAACAGGTGCCGATGATACCCCTGCCGGAAGCGCCAAACTTCTCAATTTTTCGCGCAGTACCAGCCCATATTGGGATATCTTACCAATCGATCGGTAAAAACGACAGGTTCATCCCAATGCCCGCCCTCGACGCCATCGACCGAAAAATCCTCAGCTACCTCCAGAACGACAGCCGGCTGACCATGCAGGAGCTGGCCGATAAGGTCGGGCTGTCGGTGTCGCCCTGCCATCGCCGGGTCAAACTGCTCGAGGAACGCGGCGTCATCTCGCGCTACATCGCGACCGTCGACCAGAAGGCGCTGGGGCTGCATGTCAGCGTCTTCATCTCGATCAAGCTGGCGCGGCAGAAGGAGGAGGACCTCAACCGCTTCGCGCGCGCGATCTCGAAATGGGACGAGGTGCTGGAATGCTACCTGATGACCGGCAACCGCGACTATCTTTTGCGCGTCGTCGCAGCCGACCTCGCCTCCTACGAGACCTTCCTCAAGACCAAGCTGACCCGGCTCGACGGCATCGCCTCGATCGAGTCGAGCTTCGCGCTCAGCCAGGTGAAATATTCGATCGCGCTGCCGGTGTGAGGCATCACCGCCACGGCTGCACGATGATCTTGGTGTGCGCCTCAGGGTTGGCGAGATCGGCGAAGGCCTTTGCGACGCCGTCGATGCCGATCTCGGCCGTCACCATCGCAGCCGCATCCACCTTCCCTTCCGCGATCAGGCGCAGCGAAGCTGCGAATTCGTCCGGCGTGTAGCCGAGCACGTACTGAACGTTGAGCTCCTTCATGATGCCGAGCATGGGCTCGCTCCTGTCGGTCTCCATGCAGACGCCGACCACGACGATCCTGGCATCGCGCGGCGCGCCTTCGAACACCTGCTGCAACAGACCAGGCACGCCGACGCATTCGAAGATGATCGCGGGCTTCAGCGCGGGCAGCATCGCCTGGAACGGCGGGCGCGCCGCCTTTTCCTCGTCCGACATTTGCGCATGCTCGGCCCAGATCGCATAGGGCTGCGACACCCTTGGATCCACGACGATATCGGCGCCGAGTTTTGCCGCAAGCGCGCGCCGCGCCGGCGAATAGTCGGCCGCGACGATCGGATGCAGGCCCTTGAGCTTCAGCGCCGCAATCACCGCGAGCCCGACCGGGCCGCAGCCGATCACGAGCGGCACTTCGCCGCCTCGGATATTGGCCTTGGCGACGGCGTGAACGCCGACCGCGAGCGGTTCGGTGAGCGCGGCATGCTCCGGCGCGAGACCGTTGGGTACCTCGAGCAGCAGCGCTTCGCTCAGTAGCATCGCCTCGGCATAGCCGCCAATATTTTCGTTGGAATAGCCGATGCCCTCGATGCCCTGCGGCGTCACGAGGGCCGGCAGCGAGCACACGCGCGTGCCCGGCTTGAGCTTGCGCACAGTGCCCGGGCCGAAATCGACGATCTCGCAGCAGAACTCATGGCCGAACACGACGTCGCGGGCGAGGTCCATCGGCTTGCGGCCGCTCTTTCGCGCCATCTCCACCATGCGATGGGCGTGCTGGCGCGCGTGCAGGTCAGAGCCGCAGATGCCGCAGGCGAGCGTCTTGACCAGCACCTGGCCGGGGCCGGGCTTTGGCTCCGCCATCCGATCGACGACAATCTCACCGTTCCTGAAAATCGCAGCGCGCATTCGGCTCCTCCCGGCTTGTTGGAGCCATTGATAGCACGAAGCGGACGCGTGAACTTGCGTCAGGGGTTCGGGGAACGCTCTTCCATGATCAGGAGCTGGGCGCGACGGATGCGCTCCCGATGGGCGATGTAGAGGCCGCTGGCGACGATGAAGGCTGCACCGGTGACGGTCCAGACATCAGGCACTTCGCCGAACAGGAAGAAGCCCAAAATGCTGACCCAGAGCAACTGTGTGTAGGAGAACGGCGCCAGCACCGAGGCATCGCCGTAGCGATAGGCCAGGACGATGATCCACTGGCCGACGGTGGAGGCGACGCCGATCACGATGCCAAGCCCGATCGCGGTCCAGGTCGGCGTGACCCAGACGAATGGTACCATCAGGGAGAGGATCGCAACGCCCGTCAGCGCCGAATAGGCCATGGTGGTGAGGACGGCTTCGCGCCCGCTCATCATGCGCGTCAGGATCAGCGCCGCAGCCCAGCAGAACGCCGAGACGATCGGGAAGAACGCGGCGGCGTGAAACGCGCTGGAGCCCGGGCGCAGGATGATCATCACGCCCGTCAAGCCGATCGCGGTGGCGATCCAGCGGCGCATGCCCACCTTCTCGCTCAGAAACACGATCGAGAGCGCGGTGACGAACAGTGGCGAGACGAACCCGGTCGCGGACGCTTCCGCGATCGGCAGGAAGCTCAGGCCGGTGATGAAGAACAGCGAAGAGCCGAGCAATGCCGCGCCGCGCATCAGCTGCAGGCCGAGGCGCTCGGTGCGCATGGCATGAAGCGGCGAGCCCGGCAGCATTACCGGCGTGAACATCAGCGCGAACGTTACGAAGCGGATCCAGGTGATCTCGATCGACGGCAGGCTCGACGACAAATATTTCGCGGTGACATCGGAGCAGCCGAGAAAGATCGTCGACAGCAGCACCAGCGCGATGCCCTTGAAGGGATGATCGACGCGCGCCGGCGCGCGGCGCGCCTGCGGCTTCTTTTCCGGCATGGACATGGGAATACTGTCGAGCCTTGCGGCTGCGGCGGGCGGCGGGGTCACGGCTGGAACCTAGGAGATGCGAATCGGGAATGATCGTTAAAAACGATAATTGCGCCGCTTTCACAACTTCCGAAAACAGGATGCCGATATGCGCTCACGTCCGCGCGCGTCAAGACTCCATTAAGAATAGGCGTTTGTGCACTACAGCATGGGCAGACCGCGCGGCTTCGGACCGCGCGGAAACGCCGCATCGAGCGCCGCGATCTCGTCTTTCGTCAGCACGAGATCGCCGGCCGCGGCATTTTCGCCGGCGTGTTCCGCGGACGACGCCTTCGGGATGGCGAACACCGTAGTCGCACGGGTGAGGAAGCTCAGCGCGATCTGGCGCGGCGTTGCGCGACGCGCCTCCGCGATGCGCGCCAGCACTACACCGCCCTTGCTGTTGCTCGCAGGGAAATCGTCGTGGCCGAACGGCGAGTAGGCGACCACGGCGACACCATGCTGTTCGCACCACGGGATCACCGCGTGCTCGATCGCGCGTTCCCTCAGATGATAGAGCACCTGATTGCAGGCGATGCGGCCTTCGCCGGCAGCGTCGAGCATCTCGTCGAGATCATCGGCATCGAAATTGGAGACACCCCAGGATTTGATCTTGCCGGCCTTCACCAGTTCCTCGAACGCGGCCACAGTGTCCTCCAGCGGATACGAGCCGCGCCAATGCAGCAGATAGCAGTCGAGCCGATCCGTCTTCAGCCGCTTCAGCGAGCGCTCACAGGCGGTGATGGTTCCGCGGCGCGAGGCGTTGCTCGGCAGCACCTTTGACACGAGGAACACCTCGTCGCGTCGCCCCGCGATCGCATCGGCAATGACGAGCTCGGCGTCGCCATACATCTCGGCAGTGTCGATGTGGGTCATGCCGAGATCGAGCCCGCGCTGAAGCGCCGCGATCGCGCGCTTGCGATCGCCGTGGTCGAGATACCAGGTGCCCTGCCCGATGACAGAGACGCTGGCGCCGGTTTTGCCGAAGGGGTTCGTGTTCATATTTGCTCCGATACCACTCGTTCGCTCAGGCAACCGCCATCGAGCTCAAGAGTTCAATCCGCCGATGTCAGCGACCAGTACGCTACCGGTCGCAGATTCCGTGATGTAGAGCTGATCTTTGTTCGCGCCACCAATCGCGACATTGGTGCAGTTCGGCCCGGCACACGACTTCACCCGCGCGATCAATTCGCCGTTGGGCGCGAACACGAAGACATGGCCGAGCGATGCGTGGCCGACGAACAGACGGCCCTTGGCATCCATGGTCAAGCCATCGGGGCCGCTGGTACCGAACAGCGAACAGAAGCGGCCGACCTTCGAGACACTGCCGTCCTTCATGAACGGCAGCCGCCACACTGCGTTGTCGCGCGTCATCGCGACGAACAGCACGGTCTCGGTTGGATCCAGCACCAGACCATTCGGACTGATTCCAGTGTCGATCAGGCAATCCAGCCGGCCGCCTGGCGTCAGGCGATAGACGCGGCCGCTCGGGTCATGCAGGCCGGTCTGACCCTGGTCGGTGAAATAGATATCGCCGTTGGACGCGAGGTGCAGGTCGTTGCAGCCGCGGAAGGATTCCGAGTTGCGCGAGGTCAGCAACGGCGCCATGCGCCCCGCGTTGGCGTCGAACTCCATGATGCCGTGCCTGTAGTCGGCGACCAGGATGCGGCCGTCCGCCGCGATCTTCAGCCCGTTCGGCCAGCCCTCATATTCGATCGCCAGCGACCACTCGCCGTCAGGCGCAATGCGGAAGATCCGCCCGAAAGGAATGTCGACGATGTAGAGATTGCCGTCCCTGTCGAACGATGGCCCTTCGATGAAGGAGTCCGTCGGCACACCCGGCCGGTTGGCATCGGCCCAATCCGTCCGCTCGCCTTTGCGGCGGAATTTGTCGGGCATGGCGGAAAAGAGCCTGGTTTCGATCAGGCGCGGCGGCGTTTCCAGGTACATCATTGTTGTTTTTGTCGTTGTTGATGGGAGAGCGCGGCACCATAGGGCACAATCGCGGGGACGTCGATTGGGCCGAGGCATAGCGCCCCGCCCTCGCTGTCATTCCCCGCGAAGGCGGGGAATCCAGTACGCCGTGGCCTCTCCGCTTGATCACCGGCGTCTCGGCGTACTGGATCGCCCGGTCAAGCCGGGCGATGATGGCGGAGTATTCGGCGACGACCGAGAAAGCGCCCCTACCCCGCCGCGCCCGCACGCTTGGCCTGCATCGCCGGTGCCACCTCGGTGGTCGCGATCAGGCGCTTCAGCTCGGGGATACAGGAGCCGCAATTGGTGCCGGCCTTGAGCTTTGCGCCGATCTCGGCGGCCGTGCGCGCGCCTGCGGCGATGGTGTCGCAGATGGTGCCGCGGCCAACGCCGAAGCAGGCGCAGACGACGGGGCCGGTCGAAGCCGCGCCCTCGCTCGACTTGCCAGACAGCAGCATGCGCCGCTGCTCGTCGGTGACATTGTCGGCCACGAACAGGCTCTTCACCACTTCCCAGTCGCCGGCGTCATGCGCGGGGCCGACGAACAGGCAGGTTTCGATGCGGTCGCCCGCAAACGACGCTGCGCGATAAACGCCGCCGCCGAAGTCGCGATAGTCGGCGACGTCCTCGCCGGCAACGCCTTCGAGCCAGGCCGGCCAGCGCGACAGATCCGCATTGTCGGCGAAGAGATAGCCGAAGCCGCCGGCAACAGTGACGCGGGTCCACATCAGATTCGACGGCAGCTCCAGCTGCTTGCGCGATAACGCAAAGCCGCGGAAGACGTATTCATAAGGCACGATCGCGGCCGGTGTCGCCTTGGACTCCGGCTGCCCCGAGAACGGATCGGTGAACGGTGCGACCAACGCCCCGACCCGACCGTGCGAGGCGTTCATTGCACTCCAGTGGATCGGCGCGAACAGCGTGCCGCGCTGCTGGCGGTCGCTGACGACGGCCTTCAGAATGCACTGGCCATAGTCGGTGGTGATGCGGGCATAGCCGTCGTGGACGATGTTGTATTTGTTGGCGTCATCGGGATGAATCTCGACGAACGGCTCGGGCAGATGCGCGCTGAGCCGCTGGCTGAGGCCCGTGCGCGTCATGGTGTGCCACTGGTCGCGGATGCGCCCGGTGTTGAGCCGCAGCGGCCGCGACGGTCCGGTCTCGCCACGCAGCGCCGGCATCTCCGGCGCGACGAAGCGGCCCTTGCCGTCATTGGTGAAGAACCCGCCCGCCGCGAAGAAGCGCTCGCCGGGCGCCTCGCCCTGGCGCGCGGGCCACTGCACGGGCTTCAAGGCGTCAAACGCCTCGTCCGACAGCGAGGTCAGCGCGCCGATGTCGAAGTCGCGGCTGCCATCGTTCTCGAACGCGGAGAGCGCGGCGTGCTCGCGAAAGATGTCGGCTGCGGATTTGTAATTAAAGCTGTCGCCGAAGCCGAGGCGCTTTGCGGTTTCGCTCAGGATCCACCAGTCCGGCCGCGCCTCGCCGGGCGCCGGCAGGAACGAGCGCTGGCGCGAGATCCGGCGCTCGGAATTGGTCACGGTGCCCGACTTCTCGCCCCAGGCGAGCGCGGGCAGCAGCACGTGCGGTCCGGCCTCGACGGTGTCGTTGGAGAGCACGTTCTCGGAGACCACGAACAGCTCGAGCTTCTTCAGCGCCTCGCGCACGAAGTCGGCATCGGGCAGCGACACCGCGGGGTTGGTGCCCATCACCCATAGCGCCTTGACCTCGCCGCGGTTGATGGCTTCGAACAGCTGCACCGCCTTCAACCCTTCATGGGTGGCGATGCGCGGCGCCTTCCAGAACCGCCGCACGCGATCGATGTCCGGCGGCGTGAAGTTCATGTGCGCAGCGAGCTGATTGGCGAGGCCGCCGACCTCACGGCCGCCCATCGCGTTGGGCTGGCCGGTGAGCGAGAACGGCGAGGCACCCGGCTTGCCGATGCGCCCCGTTGCGAGATGGCAGTTCAAGATCGCGTTGACCTTGTCGGTGCCCTGCGCCGATTGGTTGACACCTTGCGAGTACAGCGTGACGACGCGGGGCGTGTCACGGAACATCTTGAAGAAGGTCGCAACGTCCTGCTCGGAAAGGCCGGTCGCCAGTGCGGTCGCGGTGACGCTGCCGGCAATGCTGCGGGCGCGCGCCAGAGCGTCGTCAAAGCCCGACGTGTTTTGCGCGATGTAGTCCTGATCGAGCGCACCATTGTCGGCGAGGTGAACGAACAGGCCGGAAAACAGCGCCGTGTCGGTGCCGGGCTTCAGACCCAGGAACAGATCGACGTCGGTCGCGGTGTCGGTGCGGCGCGGATCGATCACGATCATGCGGGCGCCGCGCTCCTGCCGGTTCCTCAACATGCGCTGGAACAGCACGGGATGGCACCAGGCGGCATTCGAGCCGACGAATACCAGAAGATCGGCCTGATCGAGATCCTCGTAGCAGCCGGGTACGGTGTCGGCGCCGAAGGCGCGGCGGTGGCCGGCGACCGAGGACGACATGCAGAGCCGCGAATTGGTGTCGACGTTGGCCGTGCCGACAAAGCCCTTCATCAGCTTGTTGGCGACGTAATAGTCCTCGGTCAGCAGTTGGCCCGAGAGATAGAATGCGACCGCGTCGGCGCCGTCGCGAGCGACGATGTGCTGCATGCGGTGGGCGACGTGATCGAGCGCATCGCTCCAGGCGACGCGTTCGAGCACGCCCTTGCAGCGGATCATCGGATAGAGCAGCCGGCTTTCGAGCCCGACGGTCTCGCCGAGCGCCGAGCCCTTGGAGCACAGCCGGCCGAAATTGGCAGGATGATCGGGATCGCCCGCGATCGCCGCGCCGCCCTTGCCGTCTGGCGTCGCCAGCACGCCGCAGCCGACGCCGCAATACGGACAGGTCGTCTTGGTGGCGCGGAGCGTGGGATCGATCGCCGTCATATCAAGCCGCCTCTATCAAGCCGCTTTGGAGGGACGCGCGAGCGCGCGGCCGAATATCATGTCGACGCGGATGGCCGCCACCTTTTCGCGATTGCGGATCAGTTCGAGATACCAGAGCGCATCGACGGTATCGCCGATCAACAGAGCGCCAGTGAGCCGGCCCTCGGCGATGACGAGCTTCTTGTAGGTGCCGCGCCTGCGGTCTGACAACACGAGGCTCTCGCTGCCCTCCCCGCCCATGAAGTCGCCGGCGGAAAATACGCTGACGCCCGACACCTTCAGATTGGTCGAGACCACGCTGCCCTGATAGGCCGCGGGACGGCCGGCAAGGTGTCGCGCCAGCACGCGTGCCTGCTCGTAGGCGGGTTCGACCAGGCCATAACAGGTGCCGCGATGCTCGGCGCATTCGCCGAGCGCGTAGATATCGGGTGACGCCGTCTGCATCTCATCGTTGACGACGATGCCGCGATTGACGGCGATGCCGGCGTCCTTTGCGAGCGCAATGTTGGGCCTGATGCCGGCGGCGAAGATCACGGCATCGGCCTCGATGCGGCTGCCGTCGGCAAGCTCGACCGCTTCGACATGACCCTCGCCATGGATGCGGGCTGTGGATGCATTGAGCAGGATGCGAATGCCCTTGCGCTCGACCAGTGTCTTGAGCAGGTCGGCGGCGGGGGCATCGAGCTGGCGCTCCATCAGCCGGTCCATCAGGTGCAGCAGCGTCACGGGCGCTCCGGCCTTGGCGAGGCCGTAAGCCGCTTCGAGTCCGAGCAGACCGCCGCCGACCACGACGACGCGCTTCCTGGCGGCAGCGAGCGTCAGCAGCAGATCGACGTCGCGGGTGTCGCGAAAGGTGTGCACGCCGGAAAGGTCGGCGCCGGGCACGTTGAGCCGCAGCGGCGTCGAGCCGACGGCGAGCACGAGCTTGGAGTATTCCATACTCTCTTCGCCTTCGATCTTGAGCTCGCGTCGGCCGGTGTCGATCTCGGTGACGCGATAGCCGTAGCGCACCGTGACGCCGCGATGGCGCCACCAGTCGGCGGGCCGGAGCTCGATCTCGTGCGAGCCGGTCTCGCCGGCCAGCACGGAGGAGAGCAGAACGCGGTTGTAAGCGAGCCGCGGCTCTTCGCCGATCACGGCGACCGCGTAGCGGCCGAGCGAGGTCTTGGCGAGCTCGTCGACCAGACGCGCGGCCGCCATACCGTTACCGACGATGACCAGCGGTTCACTCACAACGCATCTCCTATTCGGCGGCCTGCGGCTGTGCGCCGTAGGCCTCGGAAATCATGTAGCCGGACAATACGCCGTAGGCGTCGGTCCAGGCGGTAGCCAGTTCGGGCGTCCAGGCTTCGCCGAGGCCCTTCTCCAGGGTCCACAGCAAGGTCGCGCCGACCACCGGGTAGTGCTCGGCCTTGGCGCCGTAGCCGACGTGACGCTTCGCAAGCGCCGAGGCCGCGGGAAGAATCGAGTCCAGGTTCGACAGACCGCCGACGACGGCGGCGAGCATGCCCATCAGCTTCTTGCGCTGCTCGGTCATGTCCTCGGGAAACATCGCGCGCACGGACGGCGCCACCTCGAACAGGCGATCGTAGAACAGCACCGCGGCCTGCGCGGAAATCGGCGCGACCTTGGCAAAGCTCTGTTGGACGAGGGTGATCTGTTCTGGCGTCATGATGTTCTCCTGCCTGTTGGGTTTGCCTTGGTGCGCGCCATTGCGAACCAGGTTCATTGTCAAACTGTCGGGCAAAGCTTCTCCCCGCGTACGGGGAGAAGCGAGATTCGTACCAAGTGTTAAACTCGCGCGCCGGCGAGGCTTGAGGCGCCCTCACCTTGCGGGCTGCGACGCAGATAGAACCACCAGGTCAGCGCGAGACAGGAGGCGTAGAAGCCGAGATAGATCGCGAGCGCGAGCTGCGGGCCGCCGGTCAGCGCGATCGACTTGCCGAATCCGGTCGGGATCAGATAGCCGCCGACTGCGCCGACCGCGCCGATGAAGCCGACCGCGGCACCGCTCTCGATGCTCGCCGTCTTCAAGGCGAGCGCGCGCTCCGCATCGCCCTTGCCGCGCACCCTGAACAAATTCTGCTCGCGGAAGATCGAGGGGATCATGCGGTAGGTCGAACCGTTGCCGATTCCCGTCGTCACGAACAGGACCAGGAACATCGACAGGAAGCCGATGAAATCCTTGTGCCCGACGAAATAGAGCACGCCGATCGTGGCGCCTGCCATCACGATGAAATTCCAGAACGTGATCACCGAGCCGCCGATCCTGTCGGCAAGCCAGCCGCCGAGCGGCCGCGACAACGAACCGACCAGCGGTCCCAGGAACGCGATCGCAATCGTGACTTGCGGGAACTGGGTCTTGATCAGCAGCGGAAATGCCGCCGAGTAGCCGATGAAGGAGCCGAACGTGCCGATATAGAGATACGCCATGATCCAGGTGTGCTTGCGTTTGACCACGGCGAGCTGGTTCTTGATCGACGACTTGGCCGTGGTCAGGTTGTTCATGAAGAACACCGCGCCGAAGACCGCGATCGCGATCGGCAGCACCCACATCAGGCCGGCATTCTGAAGAAAGACACCATCGACAGGCGTTGCCTGGAACAGATTGATGACGGCGAGCGTCATCAGGATCGGGGTCAGGAGCTGCACGCTGGAGACGCCGATATTGCCGCCGGCTGCATTCAGTCCCAGCGCCCAGCCCTTCATCCGGTCGGGGAAGAAGAACGAGATGTTGGTCATGCTGGAGGCAAAATTGCCGCCGCCGAGACCGGCGGTCGAAGCAATCAGCAGCATCAGCCAGAACGGCGTGCCGGGCTGACCGACGAAATAGGCCAGCGAGAGCGTCGGAATGAACAGGATCGCCGCACTGAAGATGGTCCAGTTGCGGCCGCCGAAGGTCGTCACCGCGAAGGTGTAGGGAAAGCGCATCAACGCGCCGATCAGTCCGGGCACCGCGACGAGCTGGAACAGCTGGTCGGTGGTGTAGTGGAAGCCCGCCTGCGGCAATTTGGTGGTGACGATGCTCCAGATCAGCCAGACCGAAAATCCGATATGTTCGGCCACGATCGACCAGATCAGGTTGCGTCGCGCGATAGTCTTGCCAGTCGCATTCCAGAACGCCTCATCTTCGGGGCGCCAGTCTGAAATCCAAGTCTGATTACCAGTCGGACTCTTCGTCATTGCAAAATCCCTTCCAGGCTCACCGCTGCGTCGTTGCAGGCTCAGCCTCCGGCCACGGAGGCGCGCTCCGAGGCTTCACCCCGGTGGCGAGTTACGATGCTGATTGATGATGTTGAGGGACGTCGTCGTTGGCGTCGCGGTTGGTGCTTCAATTTCCGTGCCAACTGCGCGCATTCCGGAAACGCAGGAAATTCAGGAGCTTGTTCGGAGTGCTCCGAATTTTTGCAGCACTATTTCGCACGCAAATTTTGCGATTCGCTCAATCCCTGTGCGGCGCACAAGGATTGAGCTTGATGATTCAAAATTAGGCGTTGCGTCAGCACCTGTTGGTGACGCGTTTACGCGGCCTCGACGAAGCGATGACGCTCATAGAGGAATTCGAGCACGCGCTGCCGGCACTTCAAGTAAGTGGTGTTGGTCGCGAGCTCGAGCCGCTTGCGCGGGCGCGCCAGCGGCACCTCCAGCACCTCGCCGATGCGCGCGCTCGGCCCGTTCGTCATCATGACGATGCGATCGGACAGCAGCACCGCCTCGTCGACGTCGTGGGTGATCATCAAAATTGTGTTGCCGAGCTTCTGATGCAGCGCCATCACCGAATCCTGCAAATGCGCGCGGGTCAGTGCGTCGAGTGCGCCGAAAGGCTCGTCGAGCAGCAACACTTTCGGCTCCATGGCCAGCGCGCGGGCAATGCCGACGCGCTGCTTCATGCCGCCGGAGATTTCCGAGGGCCGTTTGTCCTTGGCATGGGCCATCTGCACGAGGTTGAGATTGTGCATGACCCAGGCGTCGCGTTCGGCGCGCTTCTTGGTCTTGGCGAAGACCTTGTCGACGCCGAGCCTGACGTTCTCGTACACGGTCAGCCACGGCAACAGGCTGTGGTTCTGGAACACCACCGCGCGATCCGGTCCCGGCGAGTTCACCTCGCGGTTCTCGAGCAGCACGCCGCCGGTGGTGGCGTTGGTCAGGCCTGCGATGATGTTGAGCAGGGTCGACTTGCCGCAACCGGAATGGCCGATGATCGAGACGTATTCGCCCTTCTCGATGGTGAGATTGATATCCTTCAGCACCTCGGTGGAGGCAGCGCCGCGGGTAAAAATCTTGTCGATGTGGTCGAGCTTCAGATAAGCGGTCATGTGCTTCCCCTTCAGTTCAGCGCGGTGCCGCGGGTGACGATCTTGCCGGCACCCGCGATCAGGCGGTCGAGCACGAAGCCGATGATGCCGACATAGAACAGCGCCAGGATGATTTCGCTGATATGCGAGGAGTTCCAGGCGTCCCAGATGAAGAAGCCGATGCCGACGCCGCCGATCAGCATTTCCGCGGCGACGATCGCGAGCCAGGACAAACCGATGCCGATGCGAAGCCCCGTGAAGATATAGGGCGCGGCGGCCGGAATCATGATCTTGGCGAAGAATTCGAGCGGGTTAAGCTGCACCACCGCGGCGACGTTGCGATAATCCTGCGGGATGTTGCGGATGCCGACCGCGGTGTTGATGATGATCGGCCAGATCGAGGTGATGAAGATGACGAAGATCGCCGAGGGCTGGCCGTCGCGGAACGCGGCGAGCGACAGCGGCAGCCAGGCCAGCGGCGGGATCGTGCGCAAGACCTGGAACAGCGGATCGAGCCCACGCATCGCCCAGACCGATTGCCCGACCAGCACGCCGAGCGCGATGCCGGCAATCGCCGAGAGCGAATAGCCGAAGGCGACGCGTTGGAGGCTAGCGGAGAGGTGCCAGAACAGCCCCTTATCGATGCCGCCGTGATCGAAGAACGGATCGAGGATCAGCTCCTTCGTGTCCTTGAACACCTTCGACGGCGGCGGCAGTGCCGAGCCGGCGCGGCGGCAGACCAGCTCCCACACCAGAAGCAAGAGCGCGATCACGACCAGCGGCGGGATGACGCGCACGGCGGTCTCCCGCGCCATCCGCGCGTAAGTCTCCGAACGCGGCGGCCGCTTCGGTGTCATCGCGACGACCGGCGCGGCAGCGCTTGCGGGCTTCGCGGTCTCAACCTCGATCTTGGTGGCGGGCATGTTCATCGCAATATTTCTCCGGCTGCAAAAGGCGATGCGGCCGCCCGGAGGCGGCCGCTGGCTCCATCAGACTTCGACGCGCTTGATCGCGAGCGACTTCAGATAGGCAGCCGGATTTTCCGGATCGAACACCTTGCCGTCGAAGAAGGTCTCCTTGCCGCGCGAGGTGGAGGTCGGGATCTCTGCGCTTGCGATGCCGAGCGTCTTGGCCGCGTCGCGCCACATGTCTTCGCGGTTGACCTTGGCAATCAGCGCCTTGGTGTCGAAATTCGCCTCGTACTTGCCCCAGCGAATGTCCTCGGTGAGGAACCAGAGGTCGTGGCTCTGGAACGGATAGGAGGCGAAGTCGCGCCAATACTTCATGATGTGCGGCGAATTCTCGACCACCTTTCCCGGAAGGCCGTAGTCGAACTTGCCGGCGGTGCGGTCGAGTACGTCTTCGACAGGGCAGTTCATCCACTGCCGCTTCCCCATGATGGCGGCAAGCTCGGCCTTGTTCTCGGCCTTGTCCGACCACTGCTGCGCTTCCATCACCGCCATCAGCAGCGCCTTCGCGGCCTTCGGGTATTTATCGACGAAGGCGGCGCGCATGCCGAAGGATTTTTCCGGGTGCTTGTTCCAGAGCTCGCCGGTCGTGATCGCGGTATAGCCGATGTTCTGGTGGATCAGCTGCAGATTCCAGGGCTCGCCGACGCAGAAGCAGTCCATCGTGCCGACCTTCATGTTGGCCACCATCTGCGCAGGCGGCACCACGATGGTCTCGATGTCCTTGTCCGGATCGATGCCGCCGGCGGCAAGCCAATAGCGGAGCCAGAGGTCGTGCGTGCCGCCGGGGAAGGTCATCGCCGCCTTCACGGGCTTGCCGGAAGCCTTCTTCTTCTCCAGGGCCGCCTTGAAGGTGGACGCATCGACACCGAGCTTGAGGTCGGCATATTCGCTGGCAACGGAGATGCACTGGCTGTCGAGATTGAGCCGCGCCAGGATGTACATCGGCGTCGGCTGGTTGTTCTGTGTCACCTTGCCGGCCGAGATCAGATACGGCATCGGGGTCAGGATATGCGCACCGTCGATGCCGTTGCCTTCGGAGCCGAGCACGAGATTGTCCCGCGTGGTGCCCCAGGAGGCCTGCTTCTGCACGTCGGTGTCGGGCATGCCGTATTTGGCGAACAGGCCCTTGTCCTTGGCGACGAACAAGGGGCCGGCATCGCTCAGCGCGATGAAGCCAAGCTTGGCGCCCTTGACCTCCGGACCGGCGTCCTGCGCGAAAGCGCCGGCTGGGAAATTCAGCTTCACGGCGGCCAGGAGTGCGGCGGTCGAGCCGGCGGCCTTCAACAATTGACGGCGGCTGAGGCCAGTGTCCGACGGCCGGCGGGTGCGCTTGGTCATAGGCGGTATCGTCCTTTGCGTCGTTGCAGAATGATTGTGTCAGTGCACACGAGCAGCCCGTCCGTCCGGCGACGCCTGAAGCAGCGCATGCGAACGCGCGACGGGGAGACCCCCGTCTGGTGGCGTCGGCAATTCGGATGAGAAGTCTCGCGGGACGGCTTCAATGGCGTCGGCTTGGAACTATTCAAGCTTCATGCCAAGCGTGACGCAGCCGAAAACAAATCGATATCAATAGCTTATTTAGGCCGCGCTAGTCTGTCGCAGGCCTGTCCCGCTCGTGAAATTTGCGGCCTGCCCAACATTTGTGCGGCGCACAAGTCTTGTGCAGCCGCTTAAGCAACAGGCCACTCGGCCCGCAAAAGCCGGTCAGGAAAAGTCGTATCTTCTTGATATCGCTGGGTTCTTATAGGCCAGGCGCACGGCACGCAACTTGCATTTGAGTTCGCGTCAACGAAGACTGCGGCTCGACCGCAATGCTGCAGCCTCAGGCGGCTGCAGCACGGAAGCTCACCTGCTTCGCGGCCCTCCCGGCTTCATCCTCGTGACGCGATTCCCAGAGCTTCCAAATCTCTCCGGCTTACGCGCGGCAACCAGCCCGCACGGCCAATGATGTTCAGTCGCGCTCACGCAGAGTGTGTCGATCTCACCAGGAAGCAAAGGAACCATTGATGTCGTATCTCGCGCCTTCGGAATTCGTCACCAAGATGGTGGATGCGGGCGAGTCCAAAGTCTTCATGTCCACCCGGGATACCATCATCCGGGCCTACATGGCCGGCGCTATCCTGGCGCTCGCGGCATGGTTCGCCGTCACGATCAACGTGAACACGGGGCAGCCGCTGATCGGCGCGCTGCTGTTCCCGGTCGGCTTCGTCATGCTCTATCTGCTGGGCTTCGACCTCCTGACCGGTGTGTTTGTGCTCTCCCCGCTCGCCCTGATCGACAAGCGCCCGGGCGTCACCTTCGGCGGCGTGCTGCGGAACTGGGGCCTCGTCTTCGTCGGCAATTTCGCAGGCGCCCTGACGGTGGCCTTCATGATGGCCTTCGTCACGACTTTCGGCTTCACCCAGGATCCGGACAAGGTCGGCACGGCGATCGGCAATATCGGCGAAGGCCGCACGCTCGGCTACGCCGCGCACGGCGCGGCCGGCATGGCGACGCTGTTCATCCGCGGAATGCTCTGCAACTGGATGGTCTCGACCGGCGTCGTCGGCGCCATGATCTCCACCTCGGTCCCCGGCAAAGTCATCGCGATGTGGATGCCGATCCTGGTGTTCTTCTACATGGTGTTCGAACATTCCGTCGTGAACATGTTCCTGTTCCCCTCCGGCCTGATGCTGCACGCGAAATTCTCGATCATGGACTATCTGATCTGGAACGAGATCCCGACCGTGCTCGGCAATCTCGTCGGCGGCCTCGCCTTCACCGGCATGACCCTCTACGCCACGCACGTCTTGACCCAGCCGAAGCGCCAGGCGGGCAAGGCCTCGTCGCCCCGCGTCGCGGCCTGAGCAAACAACGTCTCGACAGGAGAGCCTTGCCCGATCAGGGTGAGGCTCTCCTTTGCCGGTGATGACGATGACCCGCGGACTTCAGATCTCGGTCGGCCAACATTCCGACAAGGGTCGCAAGCCCATCAACCAGGATTTTCACGGCGTCCTCGTTCCGGACGAGCCGATGCTCAGCCTGAAGGGCATTGCGGCCGTCCTCGCCGACGGCATCTCGAGCAGCACGGTGAGCCAGATCGCCAGCGAGTCGGCGGTCAAGAGCTTCCTGATGGACTATTACTGCACGTCGGAATCCTGGACGGTGAAGACCTCCGCCCGCCGCGTGCTGGATGCGACCAATTCCTGGCTGCACGCGCAGACGCGCAAGAGCCAATATGCCTATGACCGCGACAAGGGTTATGTCTGCACGCTGAGCGCCATGGTCATCAAGGCGACCACCGCGCACATCTTCCACGTCGGCGACTGTCGCGTCTACCGCGTGGCGGGCAAGGCGCTCGAGCAGCTGACCGACGATCACCGGATCATTGTGTCCTCGGAGCAGACCTATCTCGGCCGTGCGCTCGGCATCAATCCGCAACTCGAAATCGACTACCAGAGTTTCGAGATCGAGACTGGCGACACCTTCCTGCTGGCGACCGACGGCGCCTATGAATTCGTCGACGCGCGTTTCATCACGAACGCGCTCAGCGAGCATGCAGCCGAGCTCGACGGAGCGGCGAAGGCGATCGTCGAGGAAGCCTACCGGCGCGGCAGCGACGACAACATCACGGTCCAGATCCTCCGCATCGATGCAGTGCCGCAGCGCGAGCCGGCCGGCATCTTCAACCAGACCTCCCAGCTGCCGCTTCCCCCGCTGCCGGAGCCGCGGGCGATCTTCGACGGCTACAGGATCGTCCGCGAAATCCACGCCAGCAGCCGCAGCCATATTTACCTTGCTGTCGACGCGGTGACCGAGGAGCCGGTCGCGCTGAAGCTTCCGTCGATCGATCTGCGCGACAATGCCGCCTACCTGAAGCGCTTCCTGATGGAAGAGTGGATCGCGCGCCGGATCGACAGCCCGCATGTGCTGAAGCCGTTGTCGCAGTCGAAACGGCGTGGCTATCTCTATGTCGCGACCGAATTCGTCGAAGGTCAGACCTTGCGGCAATGGATGACAGACAATCCGCGCCCCGATCTCGAAACCGTCCGCGGACTGGTTGAGCAGATCGCCGCGGGCCTGCGCGCCTTCCACCGCATGGAGATGCTGCATCAGGACTTGAGGCCCGACAACATCCTGATCGACAAGACCGGCACCGCGAAGATCATCGACTTCGGATCGGTGAAGGTGGCAGGCGTCGCGGAGGCAGCGCCACAGGACGAGGCCGACGAAATTCTGGGAACGGTCCAGTACACGGCGCCGGAATATTTTCTTGGGCAGGGCGGCTCGCCGCGCTCGGACATGTTTTCGCTGGCCGTGATCTGCTACCAGATGCTGACGGGAAAGCTTCCCTATGGCACGCAAATCGCCAGGATCCGGCGCAAGGCGGACGTGCGGAGGCTCAAATATCGCCCGGCCGACGACGACAGCAACGTGCCTGCCTGGGTCGACGGCGCGCTCAGACGTGCGCTCCATCCGGATCCCTACAAGCGGCACGAGGATCTGTCCGAATTCGTCTTCGAGCTTCGCACGCCCAATCCGGCCTATCTCGACACGCGGATCACGCCGCTTTTGGAGCGCAGCCCGCTGATGTTCTGGAAATTGACCACGGCGGCGCTCGCCTGCGTCGTCGTGGTCCTGCTTGCGATGTTGCACGCGCGCTGATCAGGGCTTTAGCCACGCAAAGCGTCACCACGTGATCAGCGGAGACCGATGCAGCCAGGTATCGGCGCGCACTTGATCCAGCACGAATGTAGCAACGTCCTCGCGCGCGATGCTGCCACCATGGAAGCCCGAAAGATCCGTCAGCGCCCGGACCGAGCCGCGGCCGGGCTTGTTATTGAGGATCGAGGGGCGAACCAGGACCCAGTCCAGCCCGCTGTCTCTGACGATCGCCTCCTGCCGGTTCTTGTCGGCGTACACCTTCTTCAGGAGAAGCGGAAAGATCACGTTGTCGGCGACAAAGCCGCCGTGCCCGGCACTGTCGCCGGCGCCCATTCCCGTGATGCAAACCAGCCGCGAGACCTGCTCGGCCTTCATCGCGCTCACGAGCGCGCGCGTCGCGGTCGAGAGCAGCGTCACCTCGCGGAACGGGCTTACCGGTGTACCCAGCGCGCTGACTACGGCCTCACGGCCTTTGAGGGCTTCGCGCAGGGCTGTTTCATCGCGGGCATCTCCGACGATGAGCTTCGCCCCCGTGATGTCACTTGCCTTGCCGGCGGAGCGCACCAGCACGGTGACGTCGTAGCCCCGCGCCGCCGCCTGGTTGACGATCAGGCGACCGGTGGCACCGGTCGCTCCAAGCACCAATATCTTCGTTGCGCCTTCCGGATTCACCGGAACAGTGGCGATTGAAGAGGTCATGATAGGAGTCCTCGTTGTCGTGATGGGGACGTGCCCCTGCCGTCAGGCAGTGGCCGTGATCTCGGAGACGAAGTCGCGATAGGAGCGCAGGGGACGGCCCAACAGCGCGGTCAGACGCTCGACGTCGCCGGCCTCGGGGACCATTCCCTCGGTGAGGAAACGCTCGCTCATCAGCCGCATGTCATAAGCCATCCAGCTCGGCATGAACTGCCTGAGGTTCTTCTCGAAGCCGGCGGTATCGTCACCGGGATAGGCAATCGTGCGTCCCAGCACCTCCGACCAGACGGCGGCGGCTTTCGCGCCGGTGAGCGTATCAGGACCGACGAGATTGATGCGCGTGAGCGGAAGCGGTGTTGCGGCGCGCTCACGACGGACGAGCTCGATGGCGGCGATCTCGCCGATGTCGCGCGCATCGATCATGGCGAGCCCCCTGCTCCCGATCGGCATCGGATAGATGCCGTATCCGGTCACCACGTCCTTGATCGTGACGTCGTTGTTCATGAAGTACGCCGGGCGCAGGATGGTGGCGTTGAAGCCCATCTGCTCGATCATCCGCTCGACGCCGAACTTGCCGGCAAAGTGCGGGACGTTCACGTAGCGATCGCTGTGGATCACCGAGAGGTAGACGACCCGCTCGACGCCAGCCTCGCGGGCCAGGTTGAGCGCGATCAGTGCCTGCGTGAATTCATCCGGCACCACTGCATTGAGCAGGAACAGGGTCGAGACGCCCTTGAATGCGCTGCGGATCGAGTCGACGTCGAGCAGATCGCCCTGCACGACGGTGACGCCTGCCGGGAGGTTTGCCTTGGCAGGATCGCGGGCGAGAGCACGGACATCGGCACCGCGCTTGACGAGCTGCTCGAGGACGTGGCGGCCGATGGTGCCGGTTGCGCCGGTAACGAGGATGGTCATGGGGATCACTCCGGGGTTGGGGTCAGAAGACATCCCGGAAATTACTGATCCACATTCGGACCGATAGCCGCTATATCTGGACAGACTGTCTCACTGGTGGAACAATGGACCTGCTCGCACTCGCCGATTTCAATCTCGTCGCCCGGCACGGCGGGTTCGGACGGGCCGCACGGGCCGCCGGCCGCCCGAAAGCCACCCTGTCGCGGCGGGTCGCGGAGCTGGAAGCCGCGCTCGACCTCCGCCTGTTCGAACGGGGAGCGCGCACCCTGAAACTTACGCAGGAAGGACGCGCCCTTTACGAGCGCACCGGGGCGTTGCTCACCGAGCTTGATGAGACGGCGGCGGCGATCGCTTCGGGCGGCGACAGCCCGCGCGGCAGCTTGCGGATCAGCGCGCCTATGCTGTTCTCGCAGACTGCAATGGGAAACCTCGCGGCCGGGTTCGCGCTCAGATATCCGGAGATCCGTCTTGAGGTCACGACGGAAGACCGCTCCGTCGACATGGTGGAGGAAGGCTATGACCTCGTCATTCGGGTCAATCCCGATCCAGATGACAGCCTTGTCGGACGAATCTTTCTGCGCGATCGGCTGGTGGTGGTGGCGAGCCCGGACCTGAAACCACCGAGGGACGGTATCGCCGTGCCGGCCGTCATGCGCGGCGCGGGCGATCAGCTAACAAGCTGGGACGTGACAACGCCACGCGGACAATCGCGCATTGCGATTGATCCAGTCCTCCGCCTGTCGTCGCTCATCATGGTCCGCGATGCGGTCCGGGCCGGCGTCGGCGCTACGCGCCTGCCAGTGTCACTGGTCAGTCACGACCTCGCTGCGGGCACGCTGGTGCTTTGGGGCGATATCGAGGGACCGGAGATCGCGCTGTGGACGCTTTATCCATCACGCCGGCTCCTGAGTGCGCGCGTATCCGCCTTCCTCGACTTCATGAAAGAAGCCTTTCCGATGGGGACGCCTGACGAGCTGGCGGCCTTTATCGGGAGATGAGAGGGCGGCGCGTGCTCTCGCGCCTGACGGTCAGGCCGGCTCCTCCGCCTTCATCCCCAGCGGCTTGGGCGCCATGCCGCCGCCGGGCTTGAGGTGGAATTCGTAGGTCATCAGGTGCCACTGCCCGCTTGCCCTGGAGCCGTCGGGCATCTCCGGGTCGCTGCGCGGCTCGACCTTGGCGACGAGGTCGTCCTTCACGCCGAACACCACGTCGGAATCCAGATATTTGTCGCCGTCCATAAAGACGTGGGTGATCAGCGGCTCGTAGCCCTTGGCATTGACCAGGAAGTGCACATGCGCCGGGCGCATCGGGTGGCGGTTGGTCTGCACGATCATCTCGCCGACCGGGCCGTCAGTCGGGATCGGGTAGCTGCAAGGCAGGATGGTGCGGAAGAAAAAGCGGCCATCGCTATCGGTGATGAAGCGCGCCCGCGCCGAGGCGCCGACCTCATCATAGTTCGGCTTCTGCGAGTCGTAGAAGCCGTCATCGTCGGCGTGCCAGACGTCAACGGGGACATTCGCGAGCGGCTTGCCCTTGAGATCGGTGACACGGCTCTGCACGAACATCCGTTCGCCGGTCTGATTGTTCGGAGAGATGTCGGTGCCGTGCGCCGTCACCTTGTGCTCGCCGACATAGAACGGCCCGAGCACGGTGGTCTGGGTAGCGCCCTCGCGCTCGCGATGGTTGACCGCGTCGACCAACATGGAGACGCCGAGCACGTCGGACAGGAGGATGAATTCCTGCCGGGTGTCCGTGCATTTCTGGCCGGTGCGGGTCAGGAAATCGATGGCGTATTCCCACTCCTCAAAGGTGAGGCCGGTCTTGCTCACGTAATCGTGCAGCGACTTCACCAATTCCTGGAGCAGGAATTTCGCGCGCGGGTCGGGTGTCTGGTCAAAGCTCCGGACGACGGCTTCAGTGAGTTCGGTCTCGTTGAACTGGGTCATGGTGCGTTTGCCTGGTTTTTTCGTTGACCCGGGTGGGCTCCTTGGAGGCGTTCCAGGGCGCAGCCTACACCAGTCGGACCGGCTGCGTTAAGCGCAACCGGCTTGGAAAGAGGTCGCCATTTCGGCTATCACCTTTCCGATAAAATGCCCCGGAGGAACTGATGCTCGCCCCTACCCCCGCCTCGCCCGAATCCGTCGGTATGTCCAAGTCCGCGCTCGACCGTATCGATGCGCATCTGAAGAGCCGGTACATCGATGCCGGTCGCTTCCCGGGCACGCATCTCCTGGTCTATCGCCGTGGCAAGGTCGCCCACAGCTCTCTGCAGGGCTTTGCCGATATCGAGCGCAAGGCGCCGGTCAAGGACGACACCATCTACCGCATCTATTCCATGACCAAGCCGCTCACCAGCGTCGCCTTCATGATGCTGGTCGAGCAAGGCCTCGTCGCGATCGATGAGCCGGTCGCCAAGTACATTCCGGAATGGAAGGATCTCGGCGTGTTCGTCGCCGGCACCGCGCCGTCCTTCCTGACCCGGCCGCCTTCGCGGCCGATGCTGATCGTCGACCTCCTGCGCCACACCTCCGGCCTCACCTATGGCTTCCAGCAGCGCTCGAATGTCGATGCCACCTACCGCGCTGAAAAGATCGGCGAGGTCGAGAAATCAGGCACGCTGCAGACCATGATCGAGAGCCTCGCGAAAATCCCGCTGGAGTTCTCGCCGGGCGAGGCCTGGAACTACTCGGTTTCGACCGACGTGATCGGTTACCTCGTCGGCAAGATCTCCGGGATCCCCTTCGAGCAGTTCCTGAAACAACGCATCCTCGATCCACTCGGCATGACCGACACTGATTTCCACGTGCCTGCTTCCAAGGCCCACCGGTTCGCCGCCTGTTACTCGGCCGACCCGGGCGGCGGCATGACCTTCCATGCCGGCCAGCGGCGCGAGGGACTGACATTACAGGACGATCCAACCAAGAGCTCGTTCCTGTCACCGCCGTCCTTCATCTCGGGCGGCGGCGGGCTGTGCTCGACGACGGCCGACTATCTCACCTTCTGCCGTGCGCTGCTCAATGGCGGCGAGCTCGGCGGCGTCAGGCTGATCGGGCCGAAGACGCTGGCATTGATGACGACCAACCACATTCCCGGCGGGCGCTTTCTCCCCGAGGTGTCGCGCTCGCTGTTCTCCGAAGCGACCTACAACGGCATCGGTTTCGGCCTCGGCTTCGCCGTGACCATGCGCGCGGCCGAGACACTGGTCGCCGGCAGCCCCGGTGAATACAATTGGGGCGGCGCGGCCACGACGTCGTTCTGGATCGACCCGGCGGAGGAGCTGATCACCATCTTCATGACGCAGGTGCTGCCATCCAGCGCCTACCCGCTCCGGCGCGAGCTGCGCAGCATGGTCTACGCCGCGATCACCGAGAGCAATCTCTAGACAAAATCACCGATCCCGCGGCATCAGAACCGCGGGATCAAGCCCCGTTCATTTCAACATCTCCGGCACGATCAGGCGCGGCAGGAACAGCGAAACGCTCGGCCAGATGATGACCGCCGCCAGCACGAGCAGCATCGGAATCAGCATGATCACCGTGTCCTTGAGCGCATAGCGCAACCGCACCCCGGCGATCGAGCAGGCGATCATCAGGCACAGGCCATAGGGCGGCGTCACCAGCCCGAAGGCCAGCGAGACGATCGATATGATCGCAAACTGCACCGGATGAAGGTCCACCGATTTCGCCAGCGGTTCGAGAACGGTGCCGACGATGATGATCGCCGGAATGGCGTCGAGGAAGCAGCCCACCACCAGAAAGCAGAACGCGATGAAGAAGCCGGCCCCGATCGCACCCATGCCCCAGGTCGAGACGTTGGCCAGCAATTCCTGCGGAATCCTGTAGTAGGCCAGCAGCCAGCCGAACGCGCTGGCGGTGCCCACGCAGAACAGCGCGACACCCGCGAGACGGCCGGTGTCGAGCAAAGCCTTGTAGAGTTCGCGCGCGCCGGTTTCGCGGTAAAAGAATGTCGATAGCGCCACGGAATAAAGCACCGCGACGCAGGCGGATTCGGTCGCGGTGAACCACCCCAGCAGGATGCCGCCGACGATGATGAACGGCGTCAGCAGCGCCGGTATCGAGCGCCAGATGGCGCAGCACATCTCCCTCCAGGTGTCCTTCGGATAGGTCGGATAACCACGCCGCACGGCATAGACATGCACTGTTGCCATCTGCGCGCCGGCGATCAGCAAGCCCGGCACGATGCCCGCGAGATACATCGCGGCGATCGAAGTCGAGATCAGTCCGCCCCACACGATCATCAGGATCGAGGGCGGGATGATGACGGCGAGCACGGCCGACACCGCTGTAATGGCGATGGAGAACGAGAGGTCGTAACCCTCTTTGGTCTGGGCATCGATGAATATCTTGGACTGGCTCGCCGCGTCCGCGGTGGAGGAGCCGGAGATGCCGGCAAAGAACACCGACAGCACGACGTTGATCTGCGCCAGCGACCCCGGCCAGTGCCCGACCATCGAGCGCGACAACGCCACCAGGCGATCGGTGATGCCGCCAATGCTCATCAAATTGGCGGTGAGCAGGAAGAACGGCACCGCCAGCAGGATGAACGAATTGTAGGCGTTGAAGGTTTCCTGCGCGAGCGTCATCAGCGACAGATGCGGTTCGATCAGCAGGATCGGCACGCAGGCCAGACCAAGCGCGAAGGCGACCGGCACGCGTATGATGAGCAGGCCAACGAAAGTACCGAACAGGACCATCGCGGCCTGCCCGGCAGAAAGAACATTGCCGCTCATTGATTTGCCCCAACCAGAATCCGGATCTCGTCGACAATCTGTTCACCGGCGAACACGATCCAGGTCACGCCGGCAACCGGCCAGGCGACGTGGATCAGCCAAAGCGGCAGATCGGCCAGCTCCGAAGTTCTGTTCCAGGCAAAGCGGGTGAACTCGATGCCGGCGGATACGAACACCAGCGCCAGCACCAGCACGCCGAGCCGCGCAAGAATCCGCACCAAGGCTTCGCTTCGGCGTGACAGGTCAGGCCAGACGTCGACTTCAAAATGCTGCGACTCTCTGATGCCGACCATGGCGCCGATCATGATCGTCCAGATGAACATGAACCGCGCCATCTCCTCGGTCCAGATGTAGGACGGAATCAAAGGCGTGTAGCGCGAGATGATCTGCAACGTGACTGGAATGACCAGAAGGCCGACAGAGGCGGCGAGCAGGATTTCCAGCAGTTTTGCATAGGCCGCCGTTGCTCGGCGCCATGGCGACGGGTTCGGCGGCATCGATATTTCGGTCATTACGACTCCGGGGGATCACAATCACGCAATGGGGCAAGCCGTCTGGCTTGCCCCGCTGTCGCGTGGGCGGCGACAGTTCTCAGACGACGTTGATCTTCTCGAAAATGCCTTCCGCGCCGATTTCCTTGGCGTAGGTGGCCATCACGGGATCGGCGAGCTTCTTCATGGCGTCCCGCTCCTCGAACGGGACCCGCTTGAGCTTGCCAGCCTTTTCCAGCGTGTCGAGCTTGACGACCTCTTCGCTCGACTCCAGCTGACGGCCGTAGTCGCCGGCCTCCTTGCCGGCCTTCATGATCGCGTCCTGCAAATCCTTCGGCAGGGTCTTCAGCGTCTTCACCGAGAAGCAGATCGGCCGGATCGACACGGCGTGCTGGGTCAGGTTGAGATGCGGAGCCACTTCGTAGAACTTCATCGCCTCGACGCCGGCCGCCTCGTTCTCCCCGGCCGCTATCACGCCGTTCTGGATCGCGTTGTAGATTTCGTTATAGGCGATCACCGTCGGGCTCATGCCCACGGCCGCAAAGGTCTTGGACCAGATCGGCGCGCCCTGTACGCGCACCTTGAGTCCCCTAAGATCGGCAAGAGTCTTGAGCGGCTTGTTGGCGAAGATATTGCGGATGCCACCGCCGGAATAGCCGATCAGAACGACCTCGGCCTTGGCCGCGACTTCGTCAGCGATCGGCGCCAGGATATTGGCTTCGACGACCTTGTTCATGTGTTCGATGCCCTTGAACACGAAGGGCGCGTCGATGAACGGAGCCGCCTTGGCGAAGGTCGACATGTGAGCCGGCGAGACGATGCCGTAGTCGACGGCTTTGCCCTGCGACATGTACTCGAAATACTGCTTTTCGAGGCCAAGCGAGGAATTCCTGTGCAGCGTGAAGTTGACTGGCTTGCCGTAATACTTCTTCACCAGCTCTTCGAACCGGAGCAGTGCCCGGTTGAAGGCGTGGTCGTCGTTGAACTGGACCGCGCCGTTCAGCGTGATCGGCGACTGTGCCCTGACGATTGACGGCATGCCAATCGCGGCCGCCGCAGTGGTCGCACCGAGCCCAGCGAGAAATGATCTTCGCTTCATCGTCTCCCCTCCCTTTGATGCTCCGGCCCCGTCGCCGGGCCGTGAGCGCAGCCGGTATGCGGCTTGCGAGTGGGAAGCGTATGGAAAACGTCGGCGGGACGGAAGTCATTTCGCGTGCGCGGGAGGTCCTCTTCGTCGCAGGGCCACTCTTCGCGCGAACTGTTGCACTGCAACTTGCGCTCCTGGCGACGCGTGGCAGGCTGAGGGGAGACAGGCTGAGGGGAGACAGGCTGAGGGGAGACAGGCTGAGGGGAGACAGGCTGAGGGGAGACAGGCTTGCGGACCTGTGCGCTGCACGCACAGATCCGCTCGCCTTCCACTGTGCTTTAATGCAAATGGCCGATCAGATAGATGCCGCCGCCGATCACCAGCACGGCAGGAACGGCCCAGAGAATCAGAACTGGCATTTGTCATCCTCCTCAGTTCGACGTGCAGACCTTGACGGTCTTCATGCCGCTTTCAGCCTCGGTGCGCGACTTGTAGATCGTGCCCGACGGGCTGACGACGGTCATGGACGTGTCCGTCGGCTTCTTGTCGACGATCGTGCACTTCTTGGTCTTGACGTCCTGCACGACATAGAACTCGTCGGCAGCGAACGCCGGCAGGGAAAACGCGGCAAGCATCAGTGCTGCAGTTACTATCTTCAACTTCATTGGTCGTCCTCCTCCAGAACCCGAGCCGTTCAGCCCGGTCATCTACAAACGGGAAAAAATGGTAATTGGTTCCCAGAGCCGGGAACGCTGTCGGCGATGAGGGGTTGTTGCGGCGCATATTCGAATGAGGAGAACGAGATGAAGAAGTTGTTCCTGCTTTCCGCCGCCGCGGTCCTGATTTCGACCGGTGCTTTCGCGCAATCGACCGTCGTAACGACGACCGGAACCGGTAACGCGGCGGCCGTTCAGATCGAGCCGCAATACCGGACCAGGATCAAATCCTACGTCACCGAGCATCGCATTCGCCCGGTCACGACGAAGGAGAAGATTATCGTCGGCGCGAAGGTGCCGAGCGACGTCGAGCTCGAGGCCGTTCCGGCCGACTGGGGCCCGTCCCTCACGAAGTATCGCTACGTCTACTCCGGCGATCGCGTGATGCTCGTCGATCCCGGCTCGCGTACGGTCGTTCAGGAAATTGATTGATCCAGGTGTAAGGGGGCCGCCTTGAAGGGCGGCCTCCCTCTCTGGGAGTTGACGTTATGAGATCGCATCGAGAGGCCCGGATCGCCGGGCTCAGCCTGGCGGCCGTGTACGCCATGTGCCTGCTACTAACCGCAATCAGCATGAGCTGAGGCACAGCCGCCGACTGCGATGCAAAATCTTCTGGGCGGCTCGTCCGGACGCGAAAATTATGGCGCGGCGCAAATCCCGCCCCTATGGTCTCCCAAAATCATAAATCCGGCGCTCCCTTGCGCTGGAACCGGGACGCCCGCGTTTGTCAAAGCTCACTTTGCCGGTCCGGCTCGCTCTTCTGGTCACGGGAACGATGTTGCCGCTGATCGTCTTCGCGGTCGGTATTGCCGTCTACAATTACAAGCAGGACCGCAACGACGCGACCCGCCGCGTGCTGGAGAACGTGCGCAGCATGCGCCTCGTGCTGGACTCCGAGGTGCAGCGGATGACCGGCGGCCTGCAAGTGCTTGCGCTGACCAATTCGCTGCGCAATGACGACTTCCAGAGCTTCCGCCGCATGGCCCTCGGCTTCGTCGACCAATATGGCAAGGGCGGCCTGGTGCTGATCTCCGATCGCAAAGGCCGGCTGTTGTTTTCCTCCGCGACCGAGGACACCGCAAGCCTGCCGCCGCGCGGTCATCTCGAGATCATCGAGAAGGTGTTTGCGACCAGGTCGCCGCAATATTCCGACCTGTTCACCGGCGCGATCAACGGCCGACAGGTGCTTACGGTCGAGGTTCCGGTGCTCCGCGATGGCGAGGTGATCTACGACCTCTGCTTCAGTCCGCCGGTCAGCACCTTTCAGGACCTGGTCGAGAAGCAACGGCCCGACCAGAACTGGACGGTTTCCTTGCTCGACACCAAGGCTTTCGTGTTCGCGCGCACGCCGAACCCTACGGAGACGTTCGGCAAACGGGCTACCGGCACGCTGTATGAGAGTATATTGCGCACACCGGAGGCCGCACTCTCGACCGTTTCGCTCGATGGTGTTGCGTTGTCCACCGTCTATACGAGGTCGCGGCTCACTGGCTGGACCATCGTGGCCGGCGTCGCCGAGAGCTCGCTGATCGCTCCGCTCTGGCGCAACATCGCGATCACCAGTTTTATCGGCGGCATCCTGCTGCTGACCGGCCTGACCTTCGCGGTCAGGATGGCGACCACGATCGCGCGCGGCGAGATGCTGCACGATCTCCTGATCGACGAGCTCAACCATCGCGTCAAGAACACGCTCGCCTTGATGCAGGCGATCGCGGTGCAGACCTTCCGCAGCGCCAGCCGGGACGAGCGGACGAAGTTCGAGGGGCGGCTCGGCGCGCTGGCCGAAGCGCACAATTTGTTGAGCCAGGAAAAATGGGCGGGCTCCGAGCTGCGGGACGTGATCACCCGCGCGCTCCAGCCGTTCCTGCTGAACAATCCAGAGCGCATCCGCATGGCCGGACCCGCAGTGCCGCTGTCGCCGCGGCTCGCCGTGGTGCTGTCGATGATCGTGCACGAGATCGCCACCAACGCTGCAAAGTACGGCGCGCTGTCCAATGAGACCGGCCGGGTGACGCTGGAGTGGGAGGTCGTTGCCGAGGCGCCGAAGCCGCGGCTCCGCCTGATCTGGACCGAGATCGGCGGACCGCCGGTGACGGCGCCGGTGCAACGCGGCTTCGGCTCACGCCTGATCGAACGCAGCGCGCGCGACCAGCTCGGCGGCGAGGCAACGGTCGACTTCCTGCCGCGCGGCGTGGTCTGCACGGTGATTTGCGCGCTGGATGAGGCGCGATGAACGGAGGCCGGCAATGAAGATCACAAGCGTTCGCACGCACATCCTCGAAGCAAAGCTGTCGCAGCCCTTCGCCTATTCGCGCGCCTGGTACGACACGCGCACCGCGATGCTGGTCGAAATCGAGACTGACGACGGCCTTGTCGGCTGGGGTGAATGCTACGGCCCGGCACGAATGACGGCGGCGGTGGTTCGCAGCATCGAGCCATGGCTGATCGGCGAAGATCCGTTGCGCACCGACGTGCTGTGGCAGATGGTCTATGCGCGCTTGCGCGATCATGGCCAGAAGGGCGTCGTGATCCAGGGGATGAGCGGCATCGACATCGCGTTATGGGACATCAAGGGCAAGCATTTTGGCGTACCCGTGCATCAGCTTCTCGGCGGTGCCGCGCGCAAGCAGGTTGTGGCCTATGCGACCGGTCTCTACCGGCGCAAGTCAGGCGATCCGCTGACCTATCTGCCGGAGGAAGCGGCCGGTTATGCCGCCGAAGGATTCCGCGCCGTGAAGCTGAAGGTCGGTTTCGGCATCGCCGAGGATGCCGCAGTCACCCGCGCGGTGCGCGAGGCGATCGGCGCCGATGTCGCGCTGATGGTCGATGCGAACCACGCCTATGACGCGGTCGCGGCGATCCGGCTCGGCCGCCTGATCGAGCGCCATGACATCGGATGGTTCGAGGAGCCGGTGCCGCCGGAGGATGTCGCGGGCTATCGCGCGGTGAAATCCGCGCTCACGATTCCGGTCGCCGGCGGCGAGTGCGAATTCACGCGCTTCGGCTTTCGCGAGCTGTTCGTCTCGCACGCACTTGACATCGCCCAGCCCGACACCTGCGCGGCAGGTGGTTTGAGTGAATGCAAGAAGATCGCCGACATGAGCGAGGCGTTCGGCATCCGCTACAATCCGCATGTCTGGGGCACCGGCATCGCGATCGCGGCCTCGCTTCAGCTCCTCGCCGTGCTGCCGTCGCACACGCCGACTTCGCTGTCCTCGCTCGAGCCGATGCTTGAATTCGACCGCACCGAACATCCGATCCGGCAGGCGATTTTGAAGGAACCGATCGAGCATGAGAGAGGCGTCGTGCGGGTGCCCGAGGGGCCTGGCCTCGGCATCGAGATCGACCGCGAGGCGCTGGCGCGCTTTGCGGCGGAGGCCTAGCCGATCGTCTGCAACGCCGGAAACGTCTCCAGCAGCCAGATGCTCACGTTCGAGACCGCGCCGGTGAGGAATCCAATGCCGGTAATCACCATCAGGACGCCCATGGCGCGCTCGACATTGACGAGATGGCCCTTCATGCGCGCGAACAGGGTGGAAAACTGCTCGATCATCAGGGCAGCGATCAGGAAGGGAATGCCGAGGCCGGCCGAATAGACCGCGAGCAGGCCGGCACCCTTCGTCACCGTGGCTTCGGCCGCGGCGACCGAGAGGATCGCGGCGAGGATCGGGCCGATGCAGGGCGTCCAGCCAAAGGCAAAGGCCAGCCCCATCACATAAGCGCCCCAGAGGCCAACGGGCTTGGGCGCGGTCAAGCGTCCCTCGCGCATCAACAGGCCGATGCGCGTCAGGCCGAGGAAGTGCAGGCCCATGACGATGATAACGATGCCGGCGAGGATCGAGAGTTCGGTCGACCAGGCGCGGATCAGTCCGCCGATCAGAGAGGCGCTGGCGCCGAGCGCCACGAACACCGTGGAGAAGCCGAGCACGAACAGGAGCGCCGACATCATGATGGCGCGCTTGGAGGTCGAAGCGGGCTCGTTGCTTTCGACATGCTCGATCGTCGCGCCCGTCAGATAGATCAGGTAGGGCGGAACCAGCGGCAGGACGCAAGGGGAGAGGAAGCTGACGAGGCCGGCAATCAGCGCCGCCGGGATCGAAACATTTTGCATGATGCAGTCGGAGCCATCTCAGGCCCCGGTGCGGCGCGCGGGGAATGCGCGCGGCCCGGAGCCGAACCGGCTCTGGTGTAGCCGATGCCAGCGAATGCGCAACAGAGGCGCACAAAACCAGGGCTCCTCCCGATGCCGTCTGTGATCACAGATGCGGCATCGGGACACGCACAAATCTCGCCAAAAAGCGAAACTCGGCGGCGCGGCTACTTCACCACGCGGAGCAGCGGACGCCGGGGCTGGTCCTGCGTCTGCTTGGAGGGGGGCTGCGGTTCGTTCGTGGCCGTCCGCAGCATTTCGTCGCACAGTGCCTTGAGATCGGCACTGTCAATTCCTTTGAGTTTCATCCGCACGTCCAGGATGACAATGGACAGCAGCTCGGCCGACTCGCGGCTGTTGCTCTCGTTGAGCACCCTGCGGCACTCTTCGAGCGTTTCCAGCACCGACTGCAACTGTTCGTCTGAATGCGACACGGCGTTCTTTCCGCTAATTCGGCCTGTGAGACGTGGTTGTGACGACCCTTTTGGCCCCCATGGAGCGTTGAGGATAACACGAGGCCGCTGCGCCCCCGAACAGGATTTCAGTGTGTTTCTGCCTTGAAACCGCGGTTCCCGCGCGTATCGCGTCGCCCCGCCGACCGTCGTCGAAACGCTCAGTCGTAAAACGCCTGGCGTGCTGCAATTGATCCATCGCGGAACGCGGCGCCGGCTCTCGCCCATGGACGTTCATCGCGGACAGCGCCGACGATCCCGCAGCCATGTCACGGCTCACAACGGAACTCACGCCACACCCCTCATACGGGCGATGGTTTGCCCGATTCCCAGCCCTTGTTCCCAGCCCTGGCAGCACCGGAATACCACCTGCGGCGTAGTAAGGATGACGTTCAAAACTCGTCGTTCCCCAACCCGCAGTGGTTGTGGTTTGCGCCAGATTCTGCCAGTTTAGCGACCCGAAGGGACTTGTATGCACTCCTTGGCGGAAAGGGGCGTTCCACTGCAGGAACGCCCAAAGACAAACATCAGCGGCCTGTCGGACTGGGATGCGGCGCGCATTTTCCTGGAAGTCGTCCGATGCGGAAGTTTCCGTTCGGCGGCCGAGCGCCTGTCGCTGTCGATCAATGCCGTCCGCCGCCGGATCGATGATTTCGAACGCCAGACCGGCACCACCCTGTTCACCCGCGACGTCCACGGCACTCATCTGACCGACGAAGGCGCGCTGGTGGTCTCCGCCGTCGAGCAAATGGAGGCGGCCGCATTCGACGTGCTGCGCACCAGCGATTCGACGGCGAACGCCCTGTCCGGCGAGGTCCGCGTCGCCGTCACCGAGGGACTGGGCACATTCTGGCTCGCCCCGCGACTGGTCGAATTCCAGCAGGCCTTTCCGAAGATCCTGGTCGACCTGCACTGCGCGATGCGCTCGGCCGACGTCTCTCGCCATGAGGCCGATGTCGCCATTCACCTGTCGCGGCCCTCCGCGCTCGACGTCAAGCTGGTGCGCCTCGGCCGCATGCATCTGATGTTCTGGGCCTCCGAGAAATACATTTCAAAACATGGCGCGCCGCGTTCGGCGATGGAGTTGATCAAGCACCGCCTGGTGCTGCAGTTCGCCGACCAGCTCGACGCCAAGCAAACTTTCGAGAGCTTCTTCCCCGGCGTTCCGGAGCGTGACCTTCTGGTCATGAAGACCAACGTCTCGAGCGCCAATTACTGGGCAGTCGCGAATGGTGCCGGAATTGGCGTATTCCCGAGCTACGCCGTTGCGCTTGGCGGGAAGTTGATTCCACTGGAGGTCGAGCTGAACAGATCGCTGGATATCTGGTTGTCCTACCACCCTGGTAGCGGCCGGATTCCGCGAGTGCGGCACATGATTGACTGGCTGATCGAAGCCTTCAATCCGGCGCGTTTCCCGTGGTTTAAGGAAGAGTTCGTGCACCCGCATGAATTCAAGGACGAGTATATGGGCGAACCCCTGACCCACCTCTTCGGGGGGTTTTCAACCGAAGACCGATGAGAAAAAAGATGAAGACAGCGGCGAAGAGAATGAAGCAGCGCAGTGCCGGCAAGCCGGACATTGAGTTGGGCAAGCGAATCCGTCTGCGGCGCGTCGAGATGAAGGTCTCGCAGGCGGAGCTCGGCGAGAAGCTCGGCGTCAGTTTCCAGCAGGTCCAGAAGTACGAGAAGGGCGTCAATCGCGTCGGCGCGGCCCGGCTCCAGCAGATCGCCACCGCCCTCGATGTGCCGGTGACCTTCTTCTATGACGGCGACAACAAGGCGCGCGAAGTCGAGAGCCTGCTCTTCCTGGACTCGGCCTTCAGCCTCCGCCTGCTGCGCGCCTACAGCAAGATCAAGGACCAGACGGTGCAGCGTCAGCTCGTCTCTCTGATGGAATCGATCGCGGCGAACGAAGCCTGAGCCGATCGGCGTTCGCGCCTTTCCGCCCGATGTTCAATCCGCCGCGTCACGGGGACGCGGCTGGATTGGACGAGACCCGGACGAGATCTATCCGGCCCGCGCGCTCGCGCAGACTTCTCGGGGCGGCATCACCGCCCCTTTTTGTTGACCATTTTTCCCGCCGTCGCCCGCGGTTTTCGCGAACCGATTCCGGCCCTGTCGCGACCCAATCCAGAGACCGCCGTCCGACGTGCGGGGCTCGTGATGCGCCGTGCTTAAGGGAGCCGCAACCGGGAGGCGCTAGCCTCTCGCCGATTTCTCGAATCAGCACGACCACCGGAATTTCCGACGCGATCGCCCGTCCGGGCCTCGCTCTCATGGGGAATATGGGACACATGTCGAAACGCCATGCGATGATCATTGCCGTCGGCATGCTTGCGAGCGCCTCCGCGCTTGCGCAGACCGAGACCATTGGGCAGGCCGGGCCTAAGCCGGCGACTACGGCTGGCACCGTGCCGGCCGCCGCCAATCCGGCCCACGCAGCCGCCCCGAAAACCGCCGCGCCGGCATCCGCTTCGACGGCAGAAAGCCGCTCGGCCGCGGCGCTCGCGCTGACGCATGAGCCGACCTATGACGAAGGATCCGCCCAGCGCATCAAGGATGCGGCACTGAGCTATTCCGATCTGGCCGTGCGCGGCGGCTGGCCGGCCATCCCGGCAGACGCCAAATTCGCGCCCGGCGCCCAGGGCGCCAATGACGATCTCCTGCGCAAGCGGCTGATCGTCTCCGGCGATCTTGCCGCCGACAGGGCGAGCGGCGCCTTCGACCAGGATCTCGCCGACGCCGTGAAACGCTTCCAGGCCCGCCACGGCCTTGCACCAACCGGAACGATGACACCACGCACGATCGCGGCGATGAACGTGCCGGTGCAGACGCGCATCCGGCAGCTGGAGGCTTCGCTGCAGCGGCTCGAGAACATGAATTTCGGCTTCGGCCAGCGCTATGTCGTGGTCAACATCCCCGCCGCCTTCGCCGAAGCCATCGAGAACGACGTCGTGGTGAGGCGCTATCGCGTGATCGTCGGCAAGACCGAAAAGCCCTCGCCGACGCTGACGGCCCAGATCAGCAGCGTCGTCCTCAATCCGACCTGGACGGTGCCTTCCTCGATCGCCAAGACCGAGATCTCCGCGCATATGCGCAAGGATCCTACCTATCTGTCGCGCATGCACATGGAGGTGCTCGACGCCCACGACAATCCGATCGATCCGAATTCGGTTGACTGGTCGGGCACGCATACGCCGAATTTCACCGTGCGCCAGCACAACGGCACGTTCAACGCGCTCGGCGCGGTCAAGATCGACATGCCGAATTCCTATTCGGTCTACATGCACGACACCAACCAGCGCAATCTGTTCAGCGATGATTACCGCTTCGATTCCCATGGCTGCTCGCGCGTCGACAATGTGCGCGATCTCGCCGCGTGGCTGTTGAAGGACCAGCCGAAATGGAGCCGCGCCGCAATCGACGCGGAAATCGCCAGCGGCCAGCATCTCGACGTCGCCATGGTGAAGAAAGTGCCGGTGGCCTGGATCTATCTCACGGCGTGGATGACCAAGGACCAGACCGTCCAGTTCCGCAACGACGTCTATAGCCAGGACGAGCAGCTGCTGGAGGCGACCGCCGAAGAGGCGGCCTTCTTCAGCAATGCCGGCAGCCATCCGCTGACCGCGCATATGACGAGATAGATCGCGCCATGCAATCGCGGCACAGGCGGCTGCAAGGCCACCTCCGTTGCCGCGGTTGACCCTGGCCTCGCCCCGGCCGAACATTGCGCTTCGCCAACGAAAGCGAGCGCGATGTCCGACATGTCTAGCACGACCGAAATTCCTTACGCCGACGGCAAGATCCTCAAGCACATAGCCGGTGGCGTCGGCGTGATCACCTTCAACAATCCCGACAAGCGCAATGCGATGTCGCTGGAGATGTGGGAGAGATTTGGCGAGGCGCTGACAGCCTTACGCGATGACGCTGCCGTGCGCGTCGTGATCCTGCGCGGCGGCGGCGGCAAGGCGTTCGTGTCGGGCGCCGACATCAGCCAGTTCGAGAAGGCACGCCATAACGCCGCCGCTTCCGAGGAATATGGCAAACGCAGCGCCGCCCAGCGCGCGCTGCTCGCCGATTATCCCAAGCCGACCATTGCCTGCATCCAGGGCTTTTGTCTCGGCGGCGGCATGCAAGTGGCGATGCTCGCGGACATCCGCATTGCCTCCCATGGCAGCCAGTTCGGCATTCCCGCGGCGAAGCTCGGCATCGCCTATGGCTATGACGGCTTGAAGCACCTGGTGTCGCTGGTTGGCCCGTCCTGGGCCCGGCTCCTGATGTATACGGGCATGCGCATCGATGCGTCGGAAGCGCTGCGCATCGGGTTGGTCGAGCGCGTGGTTCCGGAGGATCAGCTCTGGGGCGAGACCATGGCCATCGCCGAGACGATCTCGCAAAATGCGCCGCTCGCGATCAAGGCTGCCAAGCTCACCATCGCGCAAGTGTTGAAGGACGAAAGCGGGCGCGACATGGACGCGATCAAGGCGGCCGGCACGGCCTGCATGGACAGCGCGGATTTTCGCGAGGGCCGGCAGGCCTTCATGGAGAAGCGCAAGCCGCAGTTCCAGGGACGGTGATTCCGTCGTCAGCGAGCAAAATGAAAACAATCCAGAGTGCCTCTGCCTCTTCGTCGCTTGGCTCTTCGCGATGACGGCCGCCAACGTGAACATGCATTCACGAAGATTAAATTCCCACGCCGCTGCAACACCATAGCAACCAGCTGATTTGCTGGAAGTTCTCTCGCCATCAAACGAGGGAGATTGCGATGAAACTGAGATTTGCTGTTGTTGGTCTGGCTGCCCTGGGCGGCGCAACGCTCGCATCAGGACAGGCGCTCGCAGCGATGCCGAACGGCATTCCGCAGGCCGACCGTATCGCGAGCGGCCCGGCAGCCGACGTCGATCAGGTGCGCTGGGTCTGCAACCCCTGGGGTCGCTGCTTCTGGCGTCCGAACTATTATGGCGCCTACGGCTTTTACGGCGGCCCGCGACGCTTCTACGGCGGCCGTCCGTGGGGCTGGGGCCATCGCCACTGGCGTCGCTGGTGAACTACAAGGGGCCGCGAGGCCTCTCTTCCTACAAAGCCGCGAGCACCGCCTTCGTGATGTCGGCGGTGCCGTTGCTGCCGCCGAATTCCATCGGCTTCAGGCCGCCGGCATAGACCTTGTCCACGGCGCGCTCAATTTGTTCGCCGGCCTCAGCCGCGCCCTCAACGCCGTGCTTGTCGGCGAGCCAGTCCAGCATCATCGCGGCCGACAGGATCATCCCGGTGGGATTGGCCTTGCCCTGCCCCATGATGTCGGGCGCGGTGCCGTGGCACGGCTGGAACACGGCGTATTTGTCGCCGATGTCTGCCGACGGCGCCATGCCGAGGCCGCCGATCAGGCTCGCGGTGATGTCGGAGACGATGTCGCCGAACATGTTCTCCATCACCATCACGTCGAAATCCCAGGGACGCTTCACCAGCATCGCCGAGCAGGCATCGACATAGAGCCGGTCGGTCTTCACCTCCGGATGACGCTTGGCGATGTCGTCGAAGATGCCGCGGAAGAACGCAAAGGCCTTGAACACGTTCGCCTTGTCGACGCAGGCGAGCGCGCCGGGCTTGCCGCGCGCCTTGCGCCGTTCGGCGAGGCGAAACGAGAACTCGAACAGGCGCTCGGACGTCTTGCGCGTGATCACCATGGTCTCGCGCGCCTCCTCATGGGTGACGACGCCCTTGCCCATCGAGGCGAACAGGCCTTCGGTGGACTCCCTGATCACGACGAGATCGATGCCGCGCTGGTCGGCGCCGACGATCGGGCTCGGTACGCCCGGAATGAGCCGCGCCGGGCGCACACCGGCATAGAGATCGAAGATGAAGCGCAGCTCGATCTGCGGCGCGATCTCGGTGTTGTCAGGGTAGCGCACCGACGGCAGACCGCAGGCGCCGAGCAGGATCGCGTCCGCCTCCTCGCACAGCTTGATGGTGGTATCGGGCATCGACTTGCCGGTGGCGAGATAATGATTGGCGCCGGCCGGCGCCTCGGTGAAGCGGAAGCTCAGGCCGGATTTCGTCTCGATCTTGCGCAGGACTTCGATGGCCGGCGCCATGACTTCGGGACCGATGCCGTCACCGGCGAGCACGGCAATGTGGAAGGCGTTATTTGCGGACATGGGGCTTCCGAATGAAGGAGAGAGAGACTCGTCATTGCGAGGAGCTCTTGCGACGAAGCAATCCAGACGGTTCAGCGGAGGGATTCTGGATTGCTTCGCTGCGCTCGCAATGACGGAGGATAGACCGAGGCTACGGCGTCAGCACCGTGCGGCCAACCACCGCGCCCTGCTGAAGCTGCACCAGCGCGTCGTTGGCCTTGGCGAGCGGCTGCCGCGTCACGGGGATCGGCGCTATGTTCTTCGCTCGCACGAGGTCGAGCAACTCCTGCGTCTCGCGCAAATTGCCGACATAGCTGCCCTGGATCGTCACCGCCTTGATCGGAATCAGCGGCAGCGCCCAGGTCGCGCCGCCGCCGAACAGGCCGACGAGCACGAGCTTGCCGCCCTTCGTCAGGCAGTCGAAGCCGAGTTGGGTGGTGGCGGCGTTGCCGACGAGATCGAGCACGGCGCGGATGGGACCACCGGCTTTCTTGGCAAGCTGCTCCAGCGCGTCGGGCGTCTTGGGATCGACGGTCGCGAGCGCGCCGGCTTGCTCCGCGCCTTCGCGCTTCTTCGCGTCGATGTCGACCATGATCGCGCCCTTGCCGCCCATCGCCTTCAGCAGCGACAGCGCCATCAAGCCAAGTCCGCCGGCACCGAACATCACGATCGGCGTGTCGAAGTGCTGCTCGAGCTTCTTCAGCGCGCTATAGGTCGTGACGCCCGAGCAGGCGTAGGGTGCGGCCGACGCGGGATCGAGGCCTCTCAGATTGAGCAAATAGCGCGGATGCGGCACCAGCATGTGGTCGGAATAGCCGCCGTCGCAATAGACGCCGAGCGAGCGCGGCGTCAGGCACATGTTCTCGTCACCGGCGAGACAGGTCGCGCATTTGCCGCAACCGATCCAGGGATAGACCAGCCCGACATCGCCGATCTTCACGTCGCCCTGGTCCGACGACTTCACGTTCGGGCCGAAGGCGAGGACCTCGCCGACCGTCTCGTGCCCCATGGTCAGCGGCAAATTGATGCCGCGGTCCTTCAGCGAGAGCGGCTTGCGGCCGTGGCCGAGATCGTAGCCGCCTTCCCAGATGTGAAGGTCGCTATGGCAGACGCCGGCGGCCTTTACCTTGATCAGCACCTGCGTGCCGGACGGCTGCGGCGTCGCCTCGTCGAACTCCTGCAGCGGCGCCTTGAAGTCGGCGACCTTGAAACTTTTCATCGGTGTCCTCCCGGATACTTTTCTTGTCGCCGCCACCATGGCATGGGCGGCAGGACGAGACAAACTCGACCTGTCTAGTGTGGGCTGGTGGATCATGGCAAGCCGGCCACGCGGAAAGCCGCATTGCTCGCTGCACGAAGCTGTCCGTCAGACTTCGTCAGCCTTGCGCGGCTGTTTTGCCTGACGGAATTGGTCCACCGTCGGTGAGCCCGATCTCCGCGCGCAGCCCGTCGGTGTGCTCGCCAAGAACGGCCATCGTCTTGCCCGGTGTCGTATCGGCACCGGTCATCCGGAACGGCAGATTGAGCACCTGGAACGAACCGCCTTCATCCTCCACAGACGAGAGCGCCTCACGGTGCGCGAGCTGCGGATCGGCCAGTGCTTCGGACACAGTGCGGTAGGCCGAGGCCGGCACGCCGGCCGCACCTAGCGCGACAAGACAGACATCGGTCGAGAGCTGCCGCGACCAGGCCTCGACACCGTCCATCAAGTCGGCCCAATGATCGCGGCGCGCCGCGTAGGCGGCGAAGCGCGGATCGGAAATCCAGTCGGGGCGGTCGATCACGCCCATCAGTCCCTGAAACGTCTTCTCGCTCGCGACCGTGATCATGACATAGCCATTGGCCGTCTCGGTCGGCCCGAACATCGGGCGCGGCGGCGGCTTCACCGCGAATTGCGAACTCTGCAACTCCGTCAGCGTCAGCGTCAGCATCGATTCCAGCATGGAAACGTCGATGTGCTGGCCGAGCCCAGTCAAGGTGCGCTGGTAGAGCGCCGACGCGATCGCGCCAAACCCGTAGGTGCCGGTGACGACGTCGGCATGGTAGATGCCGCAATAATCCGGGCGGCTGCGGCCGGGCTGGTAGGCGAGATGCGCCATGTCGTAACCGGAGGCTGCATGGATCACCGGCGCATAGGCCGGCAGCTCGGCCGACGGGCCGCTCTGGCCGTAGCCGGAGATCGAGCAGTAGATCAGCTTCGGATTGACGGTGCGTATTCTGTCATAGTCGAGCCGCAGCCGATGCATCACGCCGGGGCGAAAGTTCTCGACCAGGATGTCAGCAGTCGCGGCCAGCCGGCGGACCGCCTCCTTGCCGTCCTCGGACTTGAGGTCGAGCACGACGCTCTTCTTGCCGACGTTGAGCTGGCCGAACACGGTGCTGCAGCCCTTGCGCAGCGGCGGCCGGGTCCGCATCGTCTCGCCGCCGTCGGTCTCGATCTTGATGACCTCGGCGCCCATGTCGGCGAGCATCCGCGCACAATGGGGACCGGCGATGGTGGTCGAAAAATCCAGGACACGGAGGCCGGCGAAGGCCTTTGTCGTGGTCCCCTCATGCTTATCTGATAGCTGCATGCCTGCTTGCGTCCTTGAGTCACTTAGGAACTTATCGAAGTTCTCTGTTGTTGGTGCGCCGACCCTAGAGGGCGGCGGCTGAGTAGGAAAGTCTTTACCGAACAGACACGTCTCGCGGGCGGCTTTGGGAATTCCGGGGCAACTGGACCCGTTCTTGCATAGCAGCAATCGGGCTCCGGCAGAGGGCAGCAGTTCTTGAGGGTCTTGTTCGTTACGACAGAAATGGACGACTTTGTCCGCGTCGGCGGACTTGGAGCCGTTTCCGCTGCACTCCCCCGAGCCCTCCGTCCTTTCGCCGACATCCGGGTCATGTTGCCTGGCTATCGCGACATCATCGAACAACTCACGCATATTCAGATCGTTGGCCGCTGTCCGGCGTTCGCGGAGATGCCGGCCTGCTCGCTCGGCCGCGCCGCGACCAAGGACGGTCTGCCGGTCTATGTGTTGTTGTGTTCGCAACTCTACGACCGGCCCGGCAACCCCTATGGCGACGAGTCCGGGCGCGACTGGCCCGACAACGACATCCGTTTCGCTCGCTTTGCCTCGGCCGCCGCTGAGCTCGCGATGGGCACGCTGGACAAGGATTGGGCAGCAGACCTGATCCATGCCAATGACTGGCAGGCTTCGCTCGTGCCGGCCTACCTCGCTTGGCGCGGCTCCAAGCTGCCGTCGATCCTGACCATTCATAACCTCGCCTATCAGGGCCTCTTCCCGAAGGACTCGCTGCGGCGGATCGGCGCACCGGAGAGCTCCTTCCATATCGACGGCGTCGAGTTCTACGACCAGCTCTCCTTCCTCAAGGCCGGGCTGGTCTACGCCTCGCATCTCACGACAGTCAGCGGCACCTATGCGCGGGAGATCACCACGGATGAATTCGGCTGCGGTCTCGAAGGCCTGCTTCGAGTCCGCTCCGACGCGGCCGAGCTCACCGGCATCCTCAACGGCATCGACGAGAGCTGGGACCCGCGTTCCTGCGCCCAGCTTGCCCAGCAGTTCGGCGCCGGCGACTGGATAGGCAAGAAGGCCAATGCGGACTATGTGCGCAAGCAGTTCGGGCTTGCGGTGTCGCGCGGCCCGATGTTCGGCATCGTCGCCCGGCTGGTGCACCAGAAGGGCATCGATCTCGTGCTGGCGGCGGCCGACGAGATCGTCGATGCCGGCGGGCAGATCGTGGTCACCGGCTCCGGGGAGCCGGCGCTCGAGCAGGCGCTGATCGACGCGCATCGCCGGCGCCCTGACGCGATCGGGGTCGTGATCGGCTTCAACGAGGCCCAGGCGCGCCGCATCTTCGCCGGCAGCGATTTCACATTGATGCCGTCACGCTTCGAGCCCTGCGGGCTCAGCCAGATGTACGCCCAGCGCTTCGGCTCGCTGCCGATCGGCCACCAGACCGGCGGCCTCGCCGAGACCATTACCGAC
The DNA here is from genome assembly GCF_055811035.1 of Bradyrhizobium sp. MI1.10. Lineage (NCBI taxonomy): Bacteria > Pseudomonadati > Pseudomonadota > Alphaproteobacteria > Hyphomicrobiales > Nitrobacteraceae > Bradyrhizobium > Bradyrhizobium sp. MI1.10. Next base: position 45,677 of record NZ_JBVVPN010000012.1, on the reverse strand, counting down.
GGCGAAACCGGCTTCCTGTTCTCAAAACCCTCGCACGAGTCCTTCCTCGGCGGCGTCCGCCGGGCGTTCTCCGCCTTCGTGGCACAGGACCAGCTCGACACCATGCGTCGCAGCGCGATGGGACGGTCGTTCTCCTGGAGCATCCCGGCCGGCAGCTACAACGCGCTGTACCGGAAGCTGGCGGCGGTGTGAGCGCGCGGCGACGGCGTGTCCTTCGCGCTCCGTCCTTGCGAGCGTAGCGAAGCAATCCAGACTGTTTCCGTGGCAGCAGCCTGGATTGCTTCGTCGCAAGGCCTCCTCGCAATGACGGTGGTTTGTGGCAACGGCGGAGGACTTCACCCCTTCCGGCGCTGATCCATCTGCGACCGTCCGATCCAGGCACGGTTAAGGCACCGCGTCATCCAGTCCGGCTGCAGCTCGCCGCGCAGCCTCGCCTGCGCTTCCTGGTAGGGACCGACATAGCGCAAGCGATCCGGCAACTTCGGGTAGACGCGTCGGATCCATTGCAGCGCGTTGTCGGCTGACCTCTTCTCGCGCTCATCAAGCTCGAACCCAAATCCCACACCCAGGCGTTCCGGCAGCAGGCTTGCCGTGAGCGCGCGATACCAGCGCGGCGGACGCAACCACGGGCGCGCGCCACCAAAGATTTGCGCGGCGATCTCGCGCGCCGCCGGACTGACAGTCAGCGTATCCGAGTGCGTCATTGCCGCGGTGTAGGCCGCAAAGCCTGACCAGTCCGCGGGCAGATCGTGTGCCGTCAACCCGAACAGGGCACCGAACAACCGACTCTCGGCCCAGTAGCGTTCGCGTTCCTCCGCCGAAAGCGGCGGCAAAACCAGATCATGCGACATCAGCGCGGTCTCGACCAGCGTGGCATGAACCCAGCGCAGCGACGGGATGTCGTTGGCACAGTAGCGCGAGCCTGCCGCGAACGGACCGACGGTCTCCGGCATCTCGCCGACGATCATGCTGTGGCGCCGGTGCAGTTGCCGCGACGACAACAGCGCGCGGTCGAGCGAGCCGAACACCATGGCAAAGACGATGTCGAAGGTGCGATGAAATCGTCCGATCGGATCGGCCAAGGTCCGCGAGTGCTCGGCGATGGCGGCGGCGACCCAGGGATGCGCCAGCTGCAGCAACAGCGCACGACCGGCGCCGAGAAAGATCACGGCCTCGCGGTCGATCTGCCAGGTCATCGTGTCAGGGCCGAACACACCAGCAACCGGTCCCGCCATATCAGCACGAACCTGATCGAGGGCAGATTCCAGATCTCTCTCAGCGACCAATTGCAAGGCCTCGCGACGAAGACAGCGGGCGACAATAACCCGGACGGCCTTCCCGTGAAATCGTCACTGCGAGAAACAATGACGGACCAAGCCCTCACTCCGCCGCAATCGGCATGACGTCCACATGTTCGTGCAGCACCACGCCCGCAAGCGGGTCGAACTCGCCAACCCAGGGCCTTCGCTCCAGCACGGACTTTGTGTGCGAATAGCCGGCATCCCAGCGCCGCATGATGCCGGACGGACTGAAGTCGATATCCTTGGTGTGGTTCTCGCGATCGAGCTGCGGCGCAAGCAGGCGCACGACATGCATGCGTGTCGGGCAACCATAGCTCGCCAATTCACGAACCGCCGGATCGCTGCGCTCGCTCTCGGGCAGTCGCGCGGCGAGCTGGTTGATGACATGGCGCAGGCGATGGGCTTGCTGCTGGCGCGTGATCTGGCTCGCGATCCGGCTGGAATACTGCACGTCCTTGTGCCGGTTCAAGACCTCCGCCATCGTGGTTGGCTCGGCGCCGACAGGATTCCACAAATGCACGGCGAAGATCAGCGAATTTTTACGCGGATTATCATCAAAGACCGCCTCGGTCGGCGTGTTCGACAAAATACCGCCGTCCCAATAGAGCTCGCCATCGATCCGCACGGCCGGAAACGCCGGCGGCAGCGCGCCTGACGCCATGACATGCTTCACCGTCAGCTCACCGTCGCGGCTGTCGAAATAGCGCATCTGGCTGCTGCGGACGTGAGCGGCGCCGACCGTCAACCGTGGCGCACAGCGATTGATCCGGCCGAAATCGACGAGCTCGAGCAGCGTCCGCTCCAGCGGGGCCGTCGAATAGAAGCCGGCGTGATCGGCTCCCAGGGGATAGGAATCGCCCGCATGCGCCAATGGATTCGGACGGAAGAAGCCGGGAATGCCGTGGGTCACGGTCGACCAATAGGCGAGCTTTTCGTTGAAGTCGGGAAACGCGGTGCGCAGATTCCAGACCGGATTCTGCTCCATTCGTTTCCAGAACTCCTTCAGGCGCTGCAGCCGCTGGTCGGGCGCGTTGCCCGCAATGAGGCAGGCATTGATGGCGCCGATCGAGGTGCCGATGATCCAGTCCGGCTCGATGCCGGCCTCGTGCAGCGCCTGGTACACCCCGGCCTGATAGGACCCGAGCGCACCGCCGCCCTGAAGCACCAGCACCACCTGGCCGGGCAGATCCTTCGACACGCTGGTATCGCGCTTTACGCCGTTCATATCCTGCTCCCTGAGAGCCCGTATCCTTGCCATGTTCGTTCCTCGCGATGTTTTGTTACGCGCTCGCCTTCAATGCGCGGTCCAGCCTCCGTCGACGGGCAACGCAATCCCGGTGATCGTGGCCGCCGCGTCGGTCGACAGGAATACGCTGAGCGCACCGAGCTCCTCGACGGTCGAGAAGCGCTTGTTCGGCTGTTGCGCCAGCAGCACGTCGCGGATCACCTGGTCGCGCGAGATCCCGTGCGCCTTGGCCTGTCCGTCGATCTGCGCCTCGACCAGCGGCGTATAGACATACCCGGGACAGATCGCGTTGCAGGTGATGCCCTCTTCTGCCGTCTCCAGCGCAGTCACCTTGGTGAGCCCGACGATGCCGTGCTTGGCCGCGACATAGGCCGCCTTGAACGGTGAGCCGACCAGGCCGTGCGCGGAGGCGATGTTGATGATCCGCCCGAACCCGTTCTGTCGCATTGCGGGCAGCGCGAGCCGCGTGGTGTGGAAGGCCGACGACAGATTGATCGCGAGGATCTGGTCCCATTTCTCGACCGGAAACTGCTCCAGCGGCGCAACGTGCTGGATGCCGGCATTGTTGATCAGGATATCCAGCCGGCCGGCCTGCGCGACCGTCGCCGCGATCATCTCGGCGATCGAATTCGGCCTGGTCATGTCGGCCGGCGAAAAACTTGCCTTGACGCCGAACTCGGCCGCGATCTGCTCGCGCGTCCGATCGAGCTCGGCCGCCACACCAAGGCCGTTCAGCACGATGTCGGCGCCGGCCGCGGCAAGTGCCCGCGCGATACCGAGGCCAATGCCACTGGTTGAGCCCGTGACCAGGGCAACCTTGCCGGCGAGCGCCCGGGCGGCGGACGTCTGCGGCTTGACGGACATATTCACTAGCAAATCCTCCGACATGACGACTGGTGTTAAGCCGACTGTGAAGCATCGCCCGGTTAGACGGAAATGCCCGTTGGCTTCCGAAACCATGCCCGTGCGCTATTGCGGCCGGGATGTCATTCTCCGCCCCGATCGGCTAGCCTCCGCCCAGTCTTCCTGGAGAGCCGATCCATGGAAATGCACCAGGTCCGCTATTTCCTCGCGGTGGCGCAGCTCTTGAACTTCACGCGTGCCGCCGAGGACTGCAACGTGACGCAGCCTTCGCTGACGCGCGCGATCAAGCAGCTCGAGGCCGAACTCGGCGGCGATCTGTTTCGCCGCGAACGGCCTGCGGCACAATTGACCGAGCTCGGCCAGCGCATGCATCCGCTGCTGAAGCAGTGTTTTGATGCGGCCACCGGCGCACGCTCGCTGGCCTCCTCTTTCCGCAGCGGCGAGATCGGCGCGCTTCGCGTCGCGCTGACGCATTCGATCGATCTTTCGCTCCTCATCCCGCATCTCAACCAGATCAAACGGCAGTTCAACCGGCTCGAATTCCGCTTCCTGCGCGGCTCGAGTCGTGAAGTGGCCGACTTGCTGAAGAAGGGCGAGGCCGAGCTCGGGATTGCCGCCGACATCGACGAGGCCTGGGAGCGGCTCGATGTCTGGCCGCTGTTCACCGAGAGCTTCGAGCTCGTGGTCAGCGACGGACACCGGCTCGCAGGCCGCAGCAGCATCGAACTGGACGATTTGCGCGCGGAGCAGCTGCTGAGCCGGACGTTTTGCGAGCATTCCGCCCGTATCTCGGCGAGCCTGCGCGAGCACGGCATCGCGGTCGAACAGGGTCACGAAATCTCGAACGAGCGCGACCTGATCGAGCTGGTCGAGGCCGACATCGGCATCGCCATGGTGCCGCACACCTCGCCCGTTCCGGAGACGCTGACGCGCGCTGCGGTCGCCGGGCTGGACGCCCGTCGCACCGTCAGCCTCTACGGGGTGGCCGGCCGGCAGCGTACGGCGGTGGCCAACGCCGTGATGCGCATGCTGCGCGGTGCGGATTGGCGGGAGATTGCGGGTTAGCGGCGACGCTCGCTGCCGACCCTTTTAGGCTTCCCTGCTCGCGCCTTCCAACGCCTCAAGCAGATCATCGATCTCCATCCGCTTGCGGAAGTCCGGATCGACGAAGCGGGCTTTCACGAGACCGTCGCGACCAACGACAAACACGGCCGGGATCGGCAGCATCCAGCCATCATTGCCGTGGAATTTCGCCATGTCCTGGTAGGACAACAGGCTCTGGATCTCGGCACCTAGCCAGATCGCGAGATTGAGCGACAGCGCATAGCCGTTGTCGAGGTCGGTCAGGATCGGAAATGGCGCATCAGCTTCCGCTTTGAGCTGCTGGGTATATTCCTGCGTCTCCGGCATGACCGCGACGATTCGCGCACCCATGGACTCGATGCGATCAAGCGCCTGGACCACCGCGCGAACATTCAGCCGGCAATAGGGGCACCAATGGCCGCGGAAGAACATCACGGCGACCGGGCCGCTCTCCAGCAGCGAGGACAGCGCGACGAGACGCCCGCTTTCGTCCGGCAACATGAACGGCGGCATCGCCTCGCCCGGACGCGGCGCGGTGTCGCCGCCGCCGTTTCCATTCAACCTGGTCACCAGATGATCGACTGCCTCGCCATAGGCCGGGAACACGTCGCGGCTGGCGTCGGCATAGGCGCGGAGCTGCTCGTTCAGCGTGCCATCCATGTCACGGCAGCGCTGGAAGGCGAGTTTGAGCCGCTCGGCATCGGCCGGCGAGAGAGAGGTCATCTTGCGCTCCAGCGTTCAGGGGACGAATATTAGGTGCCCGATCCGGCCGCCCGCAAGGGGCGGCCGTCATGCGCACGCGATCAGTTCACGTAGAAATTGCCGGTCGGGTCCAGCCGCCCCGAGGTGGAATACAGCGATCCGTTGTCCATGAAGAAGACGGTGTTGTCAGGGACCTTCTTGGCGCTCTTCATCATGGCCTCGTGGTTCTTCTCCGCCGGGGCCATGGCCATCGCCGACATCTTGCCGGGACCGCCATACATGTAGGCCATGCCGGCCTTGAAGTCCCATGTGGCCTCCGAGAAGGCCGATGTGGCGATGACCGCGAACGCAGCCGTGGCAATCAAGGTCTTGGACAATGTCGTCATGAGATGCTCCTCCGGATTGACGTGAACGCCCGCCAATCGGGCGCCCTGCCATCGAACGCCAATCGCTGGGAAAGCGGAAATGCCGATCCCCAATCGGTTCGATAGCGAGCGCGTATCGGGCCCGATAGCGCCGGTCTATCGCAGCGAGAGCGAAAGAGCATTTCAGAACGAGCACTCTTTCGACGAAAGTCCGGACATAGCCGGCGACCATTGCGGTTGCGGCCAACACAGGAGACGTCCCGATGTTCAAGCATCACACCTTGTCGCGCGCGGTCTGGCCCGGCCTTGCCATCCTCGGCGTATTGACACTCTCTGCGCAGCCAGTCTCCGCCGGCGAATGCCCGGCCGACAAGATCAAGCCGAACGCGCAGCAGATGGTCGACTACAAGCCGGTCGGCGTCACCGACGTCACGCTCGGCGCCATCGACCTCGGCAAGCAGCCGGCACACATCGAGGGTCGCGAGCTGCGCTTCCGCAAGCTGACCATCGAGCCCGGCGGCATCGTGCCCTGGCACAGCCATGACGACCGCCCTGCCCTGATCTTCGTGCAGCAAGGCGAGATCGTCGAACACGCGTCCAACTGCGTCGATCCGATCGTGCACAAGGCCGGCGACATCCGCCCCGAGGTGTCCGGCACCTCGCACTGGTGGAAGAACCTCGGCAAGGAAACGGTCATCGTCTATGTCGGCGACGTCCGCAAGGACCCGCACGACCACAACATGTAACGGGTGCGCGACCCCAGCGCACGCGTGGCGGAATGTGGCGCCCGGGATCCCCATGCTGCCCCGCATGCGGGCGCCACATTCATCACAAGGAAGGCCTGCCATGACCGATCTTTCCGCGCCGATCAAACCGACCGCGATGACGATGGACGCGCATTCACCAGGTCTCGCGCTTCGCTCCCTCGTGATCGGCCTCACTGCCTTCCTCACCGTCGTCGACCTGTTCGCGACACAGGCAATCCTGCCTTCGCTGACACGTCACTACGGTGTCACACCAGCGGCGATGAGCTTGGCGGTCAACGCCAGCACGTTCGGCATGGCCGTCGCAGGCCTCGTCGTCGGCTTTCTCAGCCCGCACATCGACAGGCGGATCGGCATCCTGCTCAGCCTGACCCTGCTCGCGATTCCGACGAGCCTGCTGGCGACTGCGCCCAATCTTGCCGTCTTCACCGGCCTGCGGGTCGCGCAGGGCCTCTGCATGGCATCCGCCTTCGCATTGACATTGGCTCATCTCGGCGAGCAATGCAGCGCAATGGATTCCGGCGGCGCCTTTGCCGCCTACATCACGGGAAACGTCGCCAGCAATTTCGTTGGCCGGCTGGTCTCGGCCGCGATCGCCGATAGCCTTGGCCTGGCATGGAATTTCTATTTCTTCGCAGTCCTCAATCTCGCTGGCGCGGCACTGGTCTATTTCACCATTGCGCGCGTACAGCCGACGCGTGCAACGACGTCGACAGCATCGGCGTTTGCCGCGACGATCGCGCAGTGGCAGGACCCAGGGCTCCGTGCAGCCTACGGCATCGGCTTCTGCATCCTGTTCGCATTCATCGGCACCTTCACATTCGTCAATTTCGTTCTGGTTCGCTCACCGCTGTCGCTGGGCATGATGGACCTCGGCTTCGTTTACTTCGTCTTCCTGCCTTCGGTGGTCACGACGTTGCTGGCCGGCAAAGTGGCGTCGCGCCTCGGAACGCGTCCGACGATCTGGGGCTCGCTCGCGACCGCCGGGATCGGCTTGCCGCTGATGCTGGCCCCACACCTGGGCGCGGTCCTCGCCGGGATGGTTCTGGTCGGAATCGGCACCTTTTCCGCGCAAGCGGCTGCGACAGGATTCGTCGGACAGGCTGCGGCTGAAAACCGCGGCATCGCCAGCGGCACCTATCTCGCCTGCTATTTCTGCGGCGGGCTCATCGGCACCGCCGTCCTCGGCCGGCTGTTCGACGCGTATGGCTGGCATGCCTGCGTGGCCGGGGTGGGCCTGGCGCTCGCGGTCGCGGCCCTGCTGACGCTCGCCTTGAAGCGCTAGCGCTTGGCCGGCGCTTCCTGCGGCGGCTCGTCGTCGGCGATGGCGCGCCAGGCGGCGCCGTCGAGATCGTCGTACTGGCCGCTCCGGAGCGACCAGAGGAAGGCGGCGAGACCGGCGAGACCGAGCATCAGCGCCAGCGGCACCAGGATGACCAGGATTTCCATCACGCGATCTCCCGCGAGGCGCCGCGCGCGCGCAGCGAATTCACCATCACCAGGATCGACGATCCGCTCATGGCGGCAGCCGCGATCAGGGGCGTCACGACGCCGCTGATCGCCACCGGCACCGCGAGGACATTGTAGCCGATCGCAAGCCAGAGATTTTGCCGCATCAAGTGCAGCGCCTTGCGCGAAGCGTCGATGGCGGCGACGACCGGGGCCAGCGGCCGGCCGAGGAAGACGAGATCGGCGGTCGCCTGGCTCAAATGCGCGGCCGAGATCGGCGACATCGAGACGTGCGCTGCCGCCAGCGAGGGCGCATCGTTCATGCCGTCGCCGACCATCAGGACCTTCATGCCCCTCTGCTTCAAGACCTCGATCCGCGCGATCTTGTCGGCTGGGGTCACCCCGGCGCGCCATTCCGAGATGCCCAGCGCGTGGGCCGCCGCGATCACCGCCGGTTCACGGTCGCCGGAGAGAATCTCGATGCCGATATTGCGCGCCTTCAGCGCTGCGATCACAGCCTGCGCATCGGGACGGAGGCCCTGGCGCACAGAGAGGATGAATTTATCGCCGCCCTTGCTGAAAGCCACGACGGAGGCTTCGGGATCGAGATTTGTCACGACGGACACCAGCGTCTCGGCGCCGCAGAAGGACGGACGGCCAAGGCGAATCTCGATGCCATCGACCACAGCGCGCACGCCCTGGCCGGCTTCCTCTACCGCGCTGACGATCGGCGATCTGGCGTCGGAGGCCTGCGCGACGGCGGCGGCGACCGGATGATGGCTCGACAGCGCGAGCCGTCCGGCAAGCTCGAAGACATCAGCGGGGATATCGGCGGCGTTCATCACGTCGAGATCGGGCAGCGTCAACGTCCCGGTCTTGTCGAAGATGACGTGATCGGCTTCTGCGAGACGCTCGATGGCATCGCCCGAATTGAGCAGTACGCCCGATCTGAACATTGCGCCCGAGGCGATCGTCTGCACCGTCGGAATGGCGAGCCCGAGCGCGCAGGGACAGGTGATGATCAGCACCGCGACGCCGGTCACGATCGCATCATGCCAGCCGGCGCCCGCGATGACCCAGCCGAGGATGGTGACGAGCGCGGTGGCATGCACCACGGGCGCATAGAGTCGCGAGGCGCGGTCTGCGAGCCGCATGTAGCGCGAGCGCGCCTGCAGCGCGTTGTCGAGCAGCCGCGTGATCTCGGCGAGCAGCGTCGCCTCGGAGGCCGCCGAGACCCGCACCCGCAAGCTGCCCGAGATGTTCATCGATCCCGCATAGACCGGCGTGCCCTGGCCTGCCGTGACGTAGAGCGTCTCGCCGGTGATCAGGCTCTGGTCGATTTCGGAACGGCCCTCGATCACGGTGCCGTCGACCGCGCAGCGCTCGCCGGGTCGCAGCAGCACGATGTCGCCGGGATAGATCGCGGCCACCGGCACTTGAGATATCTCGCCAGGCCCGACGAACTTGGCCGCGGTCTCCGCCTTGAGCGCGGCGAGATTGCCCGCGACCGCGCGGGTCCGCCGCCGCACGTTCTGGTCGAGGAAGCGGCCGACCAGGAGGAAAGTGAGCAGCATGATCGCCGCGTCGAAATAGGCATGCTCGGCGTGATGGATGGTTTCGACCACGGACATGCCGAGCGCCAGCGTCACGCCGATCGAGATCGGGACGTCCATATTGGTGGTCTTGGCCGACAGCGCGCGCCAGGCCGAGCGGAAGAACGGCTGGCCGGCATAGGCCGCCGCCGGCAGTGCGATCAGCGCCGATAGCCAGTGGAAGAAATCGCGCTGCTCCGGCAGCATGTCCGAGACGTTGCCGGACCACACCGGGATCGATAGCATCATCACGTTCATGGTGGCGAACGCGGCGACGCCGAGGCAACGCAGCAGGAAGCGCGATTCGGCGACCTCGGTCGCCTCCGCGCTCTCGGTCTCGTAAGGATAGGCCTTGTAGCCGAGCTCTTCGAGGCGATCGATGAAGCGTGCCGGATCGAGCGTGCCCGCCTTCCATTCCAGCGCAACGCGCCGGTCGGTGAGGTTCACGCGCGCCAGCGTGACGTCGGGAATCGCGGACAGCCCGCGCTCGATCTTGGCCATGCATCCGGCGCAGTGAACGCCCTCGACCGCGAGATCGATGTGCTGGACGCCCTCGCCCGCAGTCCGGACGTAATGCGAAAAGTCGCGCGAGACGTGCATGGCAAAATCCTTCAGTTCAGGATCACGCGGTTGCGCGACATGAACACGCGCGCTCCCCGCGTCTCGCCCTCGATCACCAGGTCCCACTGGCCCGGTGCGACCGATGCGGCATTGCCGCGATAGAGCCCGATGCCGGCCTCCGAGAGCTCGATTGCGAGATCGGCGCGCTTGTCGGTCGGCCGCTCCAGGCGGCCGCCGAATTTCAGTCCGGCGATCGGCTGGCCGCTCGCGTCGCGCGCCTCGACCTGAAGCACGGCGCCACCATCGGCGCGGCGCTCGACATGGGCATTGACCTTCCATTTGCGCGCGGCCTGGTCCTGCGCCGCCGAAATTTCGCGATCATAGGTCAGGCCCGCGGCATAGGGACTGTCGACGTCCGTGCCTGGCAGCGTCGCGATCGCGAGCTTCATCATGGTCACGTTGACGCCGATCACGACGCCGAAGAAGGCGACCAGCATCAGAAACACCTTGGTTCCGGTCAGCGGCTTGGTTGCCATGGCGAACTCCTGATCCTAGGGCGCGACGAAATTGTCGGTGGCGCTGGCGACTTCGCCGAGACCGATATCGGTGACGTGAAAGCGAACCGGGATCGACTTTTCCGGATTGCCCTCGACCGGCGCGGTCACGAGCACCCGCAGCTCGCTGGTGGAGTCGCGCGGAACCACGATCATCGGCCGGTCCTGCGTCACGGAATCGATCCCGATGACATGGATCGTCGCATTAACCGGACCGCTCGCGTCGATCGCAATGACGCGGTCGTAGCCGCTCTTGTTGAGCAACCGCACCGTGTAGGCGTTGCGGACCGAGCCGTCGCTGAGCCTGACCGCGACCGGGTTGCGGTCGTGCAGCACGTTGACGTCGAGGAGGCTGCGGGTCGCCAGCGTATAGATCATGATGCCACCGACCGCCGCGATGATCGCGCTGTAGGCGACGGTGCGAGCCCGGACAATGCGGTAGACCGGCGCCTTGCCTTCCTGGCGGCGCTGGATGTTGACGTCGTTGTCGTAGCCGATCAGCCGCTTCGGCCGGCCGATCTTGGTCATCACGTTGTCGCAGGCGTCGATGCAGAGCCCGCACTGGATGCATTCGAGCTGCGGTCCATTACGGATGTCGATGCCGGTAGGACACACGGCGACGCATTGATAACAGTCGACGCAGTCGCCGACTTGCTCGCCGAGCGCGCGCAGCTCGGCCGCCTTCTTGACCGACGTACGCTTCTCGCCGCGATCGTAACGATAGGTCACGTTGAGCGCCCATTCGTCGGTGAGCGCGGCCTGGATCCGCGGCCACGGGCACATATAGGTGCAGACCTGCTCGCGCATGAAGCCGGCGAGCACGTAGGTCGTCGCGGTCAGGATGCCGATCCAGATATAGGCGATCATCGGCGCCTGGAAGGTGACGAGTTCCCTGACCAGCGTCGGTGCGTCGTTGAAATAGAGCACCCATGCGCCGCCGGTCCACCACCCGATCAAGAGCCAAATCGAATGCTTGAGCACGATCTCGGAGATGCGCTCCAGCTTCATCGGGTCGGACGATTTGTCCTTCTTCATCCGCTCGCGCCGGTCGCCCTCGATCAGACGCTCGACCGCATAGAACAGGTCCGTCCACACGGTCTGCGGACAGAGATAGCCGCACCAGATGCGGCCGCCGACCGAGTTCATCAGGAATAGCGCCACCGCGGCGACGATCAGCAGGCCGGTGAAGTAGTAGACCTCCTGCGGCCACAGCTCGATGAAGAAGAAATAGAAGCGGCTGTTGGGAAGATCGATCAGCACCGCTTGGCTCGGAGCACCGAGGCCGCGGTTCCAGCGCACGAACGGCAGGAAGTAGTAGACGCCGAGGCAGAACGCCATCAGGCCCCATTTGATCCGGCGGAAGGTGCCGGAGATGCTCTGGGGATAGACTTTCTTCTGGGCCACATAGAGCGGCCCGTTGTCATCGTCTAATGGGAGCTCTTTTGGGTTCACGGTCCTGTTCATCGCCTGCAGCTTTTCGGGAGGTGCGATAAAACCTAGACCCGACGCCGCCGCGTCAGTTGATCCAGCGCAAGCGGGAGCGTTTTTTGTTCGCCCCCGCTTGTTCCCAATTGGCTATTTTCCGCCGCCCAGCGAGTGGACGTAAACTGCCATCGCCTTGATGGTGGCGGGATCGAGCCGCCCTTCCCAGGCCGGCATCACGCCCGCGCGGCCCTGGCTGATGGTCTCGATCAGCGTCGCCTCGTCCGAACCATAGAGCCAGATCTTGTCGGTCAAATTGGGGGCGCCCATCTCCGGGTTGCCCTTGCCGCCGTCGCCATGGCAGGCGACGCAATTCTCCGCGAAGATCTTCTCGCCCTTGGCCGCGTCATAGCCCTTGCGGGTCGGAAGGCCCGACAGTGCCCGGACATAGTTGGCGGCCGTGACGATCTCCTCCGGCTTCAGCACGCCGTCCTTGCCGAATGCGAGCATCTGGCCTTCATGCGTCTTGGCGTGGCCGGAACGTGCGCCGAACTGGATGGTCTGCATGATCTGGTCGAGCGTGCCGCCCCACAGCCAGTCGTCGTCGTTCAGGTTCGGATAGCCCTTGGCACCCGCGCCGCCTGAGCCGTGACACGGCGCGCAATTGTCGCCGAACACGGTCTTGCCCTTGGCGCGGGCGAGCGCTAGCAGCGCCGGGTCCTTCTCGATCTCGACGAGCGAGGCCGCGCCCAAGGCAACCATCTTGGCTCCGCGGATCTTCTCGAGGTTGGCGAGCTCGACCGCGACGTCGGCGCGCGTCGAGTAGCCGAACAGGCCCGTGGTATTGCTCGAGATCAGCGGCCAGGCCGGATACACGATCCAGTAGCCGACCGCCCAGACGATGGTGAGGTAGAAGGTGATTACCCACCAGCGCGGCAGCGGCGTGTTGAGCTCCTTGATGCCGTCCCACTCATGTCCGGTCGTGGACCTGCCGGAGACGGGATCGATGTCGCTATGATGATCGGTCATGATCTCTTACTCCTCCCGCAACGGCAGGTGTGCCGCTTCGTCGAAAGCTGCCTTGTTACGGGGCCAGAATGCGTAGGCGATGATCGCGACAAAGATCGCGACGAACACCGGCGTCCAGATCGTGGTCACGAGACCGGACGCGAGATTGTCGAGGGTCAGGATGGCTTTCATCGTTGTGCCTTCTCAGCGAAGATTGGCTTTCTCGTTGTAGATCTTGAAGTCGACCAGCGTGCCGAGCATCTGGAGATAGGCGATCAGCGCGTCCATCTCGGTCGGCGTGCCGGCCTTGCCGTCGAAGTTGCGCACCACGGCCTTTGCGTAGCGCTTGGTGAAAGCGTCGGAGCCGGCATTGTCAGGATCGGCCTGGGCCTTCATGTCGGCGCCCGCATTGGCGATCTGGTCGTCGGTGTAGGGCGTGCCGACGGTCCGCAGCGTGCGCATGTGGTCGGCGATCGTGTCCGGATCGACCTCGGTCTGGCTCAGGAACGGATAGCCGGGCATCACCGACTGCGGCACGATTGCGCGCGGGTTGGTCAGGTGGGTGACGTGCCAGTCGTCGGAATATTTGGCGCCGACGCGGGCAAGATCGGGACCGGTGCGCTTCGAGCCCCACTGGAACGGATGGTCGTACATGCTCTCGGCGGCCAGCGAGAAATGGCCGTAGCGCTCGACCTCGTCGCGCAAGGGCCGGATCATCTGCGAATGGCAGAGATAGCAGCCTTCGCGGATGTAGACGTTGCGCCCGGCGAGCTCCAGCGGCGTATACGGCCTGATCCCGTCGACCGCCTCGATCGTGCTCTTGAGGTAGAACAGCGGGGTGATCTCGACGAGACCGCCGATCGCGATCACCAGCAGGATGCCGACGATCAGGATGATCGAGTTCTTTTCGAAGATTTGGTGGCGTGTCCAGAACGACATGGAAAACTCCTCATTCCGCCGGCTGAAGAGCGACGGGCATCTGGACTTCCTGTTCGCCGACGCGAACGGTCATCCAGAGATTGTAGGCCATGATCAACGCGCCGATCAGGAACAGCCCGCCGCCGGCAGCGCGGATGATGTAGAAGGGATGCATCGCTTCGACGGTCTCGATGAAGGAATATTCGAGGAAGCCGAGCGAGGTGTAGGCGCGCCACATCAGGCCCTGGAGGATGCCGGACACCCACATCGCCGAGATGTAGAGGACGATGCCAAGCGTCGCGATCCAGAAGTGCCAGTTGACGAGCTTAAGGCTGTAGAGGCCCTTGCGATTCCAGATCCAGGGCACCAGGCAGTAGAGCGCGCCGAAGGAGACGAAACCGACCCAGCCGAGCGCGCCGGAATGCACGTGGCCGATGGTCCAGTCGGTGTAGTGGCTGAGCGAGTTGACCACCTTGATCGACATCATCGGGCCTTCGAAGGTCGACATGCCGTAGAAGGCGACGGAGACCACGAGCATGCGCAGCACGGGATCGGTGCGCAGCTTGTCCCAGGCGCCCGACAGCGTCATCAGGCCGTTGATCATGCCGCCCCAGGACGGCATCCACAGCATGATGGAGAAGGTCATGCCGAGCGTCTGGGTCCAGTCCGGCAACGCCGTGTAATGCAGATGGTGCGGGCCGGCCCAGATGTAGAGGAAGATCAGCGCCCAGAAGTGGATGATCGAGAGGCGGTACGAATAGATCGGCCGCTCGGCCCGCTTGGGGATGAAGTAGTACATGATGGCGAGGAAGCCGGCGGTCAGGAAGAAGCCGACCGCGTTGTGGCCGTACCACCACTGGAACATGGCGTCCTGGATGCCGCCCCAGGCGATGTAGGATTTCGAGCCGAACACCGAAACTGGCAGAGCCGGGTTGTTACCGAGATGCAAGACCGCAATCGTCACGATGAAAGCGAGATAGAACCAGTTCGCGACGAAGATGTGCGGTTCCTTGCGCTTGATGATCGTGGCAAGGAAGACCAGCAGATAGGTGACCCAGACGATGGTCAGCCACAGATCGGCGTACCATTCCGGCTCGGCATATTCCTTCGACTGGGTGACGCCGAGCAGATAGCCGGTGCCGGCGATCAGGATGAAGAAATTGTAGCCGACGACGACGAACCATGGCGCGAGATCGCCTGCAAGCCGAACGCGGCAGCTCTTCTGGACGACGTAGAAGGAGGTCGCGATCAGGACGTTGCCGCCGAAGGCAAAGATCACTGCGGACGTGTGCAGCGGACGCAGGCGGCCGAAGCTGGTCCAGGGCAGATCGAAGTTCAGCGCCGGCCACGCCAGTTGCGAGGCGATGATGAGGCCGACGAGAAAGCCGGCAATGCCCCAGAACATCGCCATGACGGAGGAGAACTTGATGGGGCCCATGTTGTAATTGGGCCGGCCGCTGATCTCTGCAGGCGGCAACGCCGCCGGTCGATCGAGATAACGGTTGATGATGCAGAAGACCGCCGCGAGGCTCGCCGCCGCGCTCAGCGCGGCATGGAAGGCGAAGGGCGCATCGAGCGCCTTGGCCGAGGCAATCACGCAGAGGAAGGCGGTGACCGCGAACACGACAGCCAGGCCGCTTTCACCTGACGTCATGGACTTGGAGATGGAGGGCTGGCTCATGCGGATTCTCTCTGAAAGAACACAGGGCCAGAAACCACATTCGCCCTCGCGGGGAATTGATTGAAATCAAGCTATGTGGATTTCTGTTAATGTGAGGCGGTTGTTAAAGTGCCCTATCCCCTTGTGGGAGAGGGCAGCGAGGACCATGCCGCGCACTCACTTGGGTGAGGGGTTGGTCCCGCACGAAGACTCTTTCGGTGGAGAAAACCCCTCATCCGGCGCCATAGCCGAAGCTTCGCTTCGGCGTTCTTAAGAACGGCGGCCGAAGGCCGCCTATGCCACCTTCTCCCACAAGGGGAGAAGGGAAGAAAAAGACTCTCCCGTAATTATGGAGCCGACAATTCTCACTCCCGCGCCGTCGCCTTGAGTGCCGTGATGACGTCCTCGCGCGCGACGATACCGACCAGCTTCTGCGCGCCGTCGAGCACGATGATGCTCCTGATGCGGTGCTCGACCATGATCTGGAGCACGCGCGTCAGCCGCGTGTCGGGGCTGACATAGATAAAGTCGGGCGTCATGACGTCGCCGATTTTGCGGCTCATCAGGTCGTGGTAGCGCGGCAGCATCTGGCTCGGCGTGAAGGCGAAGCACTTCAGGATGTCGAACTTGGTGACGATGCCGACGACCTGCCCGTCGTCCTCGACGGGATAGGAATTGAAATCATCGCGTTCGAACATCTCGCTGAGCGCGAGCAGGTCGAGGTCGCGCCTCACCGTCCTGACGTCGTGCGTCATGTAGCCGTCGACGGTCTGTTCAAGGAATCTGTACACGGCGCGTCCTCTTTGATTCGTCTTGCATCGCTCCCGCGTCAGTGCGACAGCAGCACGCAGCGGGCAGATTGAGTGACCAGATATTGGGTGACGCCGCCGAGGATCAGTTCGCGGAAGCGCGAATGACCGTAGGCACCGGCGACAATCAGACTGGCGCCGACATCGCCGGCAATTTTCTCCAGTTGCCCGGCGACGGTTTCGTTCCGGGCCGCTTCGGAAACGCGCGCGATCGCGGTCACGCCGTGGCGGGCAAGCCACGCCGTCACGTCGGTTACGCCAGCGACCGCGGCAGGGCGGTCGTCGTCGCCTTCGGGAATTGCGAGGACGGTGACCTCCCTGGCCTTGCGTAGTATCGGCAGCGCATCGGCGAGCGCCCGCCGCGCTTCCGGCGTATCCTTCCACGCGACCAGGACGCTGCGCAGATCGAGCCAGTTGACCCCGTCAGGCACGACCAGGATCGGCCGGCCGGCCTGCATCACCAGATCCTTGGGGCTCGCGAGCGCGAAGGCGTCGGAGAAGGCCGGGCTCTGGCCGCCGGTGACGACGATGTCGGCGCAACGCGCCTGAGTGAACGTAAAGCGCGCCGGGAAATCCATGGCGCTGCGCCATTCCACATGTCCGCCGCGATTCCGGATCGCGGCGCGGAATTGCGCCTCGAGCTCGCCCAGGCGTCGCTTGACCGAGGCTTCCCCCTCATCGATCAGTGCCTGCGCTGCAGTGCCATCGCTGAAATAGAGCGGCGGGGCGAATTGCGCCGAAGCAACGCCGATGATCGACGCCTCAAATCGTTCGGCAAGCTCGCCCGCGACCTGAAGCCGCGCCTCGTTGGGCTGATCGAGCGCCAGGCTGACCATCACGGTCGCGTATGTCATCGAGATTCTCCGAAGCAATGGGCTTTGATCCGATCGTAAGCCGGCCGCTGCCTGGCAGGATGAGATAGATCAAAACCTTGGATCACCGCGCCGGCCTGAAATCTGCCAATGGTATAAGACATCGGAACTTGCCTCTGGCCCCTCCTTGGGTACATTGCCGACGGTAACGCTGTGCGGTTCCCCGCATCAGAATGGGAGTGATCGTTTGGCGCCGACCCGTGTGATTCATCCGCAAGATGACGGCCGGGGCGAACATTTCCGCGTTCGAATCGAAGGATTTGGCGTCGGGACCTGGGATCTCGATCTCACGACACTGGAATTGGAGTGGTCGGAGACGGCCAGAAGCCTATTCGGAATCGAATCTGGCCAATCGGTGAGTTACGCGCTGTTCCTGTCCCGGCTGGAGCCGAACGACCGCGAGCGGATCGAGATCGCGATCCGGCGCGTCTCCGAACGGGGCGGCAGCTTCGACGTGTCGTTCAGGGTCGCGGGGGCGTCGGGCAGAGCGCAGTGGATTCGCGCCCGCGCGGGGCTGATTCGAGACGACGCCGGCGCCGCTCGACATCTCAGCGGCATCTTTCTTGACGTCGATGAGGAGAAGCAGGTCGAGGAAACCCTGCGCACCCGCGAGAGTCACCTCCGCTCGATCCTCCAGACGATTCCCGATGCCATGATCGTCATCGACGGCCATGGCATCATCCAGCTCTTCAGCACGGCGGCGGAGCGCCTGTTCGGCTGGGTCGAGTCGGAGGCGATCGGGCAGAACGTCCGCATCCTGATGCCGGAGCCCGACAGCTCACGTCACGACGGCTACATCGCGCGCTACCGGACCACCAGCGACCCACACATCATCGGCATCGGTCGCATCGTGACCGGCAAGCGCCGCGACGGCACGACCTTTCCGATGCACCTGTCGATCGGCGAGATGCAGTCGGGCGGCGAGCCCTATTTTACCGGCTTCGTCCGCGATCTGACCGAGCATCAGAAAACCCAGACGCGGCTCCAGGAATTGCAATCCGAGCTCGTCCATGTCTCGCGATTGAGCGCGATGGGCGAAATGGCGTCCGCGCTCGCCCACGAGCTGAACCAGCCGCTGGCAGCGATCAGCAACTACATGAAGGGGTCGCGGCGGTTGCTCGCCGGAAGCCAGGATCCGAATGCGCCGAAGATCGAGAGCGCGCTGGACCGCGCCGCCGAACAGGCGCTGCGCGCCGGCCAGATCATCCGGCGCTTGCGCGACTTCGTCTCCCGCGGCGAATCGGAGAAACGGGTCGAGAGTCTGTCCAGACTGATCGAAGAGGCCGGCGCCCTCGGGCTGGCAGGCGCGCGCGAGCAGGATGTGCAGCTCCGTTTCGGCCTCAATCCAAATGCCGATCTCGTGCTCGCCGACCGGGTGCAAATCCAGCAGGTGCTGGTCAACCTGTTCCGCAACGCGCTGGAAGCGATGGCGCAGTCGCCACGGCGCGAGCTCGTCGTCACCAACACCCGCGCCGCCGACGACATGATCGAGATCGAGGTCTCCGACACCGGCTCCGGCTTCCAGGACGACGTCATGCCAAACCTGTTTCAGACTTTTTTCACAACCAAGGACACCGGTATGGGCGTGGGACTGTCCATCAGCCGCTCGATCATCGAGGCTCACGGCGGCCGGATGTGGGCCGAGAGCAACGCATCGGGTGGGGCGACATTCCGCTTCACGTTGCCGGCAGCCGACGAGAACTGATCCATGACGACCAAGGGAATCATCTACGTCATTGACGACGACGAGGCGATGCGGGATTCGCTGAATTTCCTGCTGGATTCAGCTGGCTTCGGCGTCACACTGTTCGACAACGCGCAGAGTTTTCTCGACGCCCTGCCCGGCCTCGCCTTCGGCTGCGTCGTCTCCGACGTGCGGATGCCCGGTATCGACGGGATCGAGCTTCTCAAGCGGCTGAAGGCGCAGCGCAGCCGGTTTCCAATCCTGATCATGACCGGCCATGGCGACGTGCCGCTCGCGGTCGAGGCGATGAAACTCGGTGCCATGGATTTCCTGGAAAAGCCGTTCGAAGATGACCGCCTCGTCGCCATGATCGAATCCGCGATCCGCGAGGGCGAGCCGGCGGCCAGGAACGAGGCCGTGGCCCAGGACCTCGCCGCTCGCGTCGCTTCCCTAAGCCCCAGGGAGCGCCAGGTCATGGAGGGGCTGATCGCGGGCCTCTCCAACAAGCTGATCGCCCGCGAGTACGACATCAGCCCGCGCACCATCGAGGTCTACCGGGCCAACGTGATGACCAAGATGCAGGCCAACAGCCTGTCGGAGCTGGTCCGGCTGGCGATGCGCGCCGGAATGCTCAACGATTGAAGTCACCAGGATTGAGGCAAGTCAAAACCGGTCGCTCGCCCTGTGCTACCAGATCGGAATGATTGCGATCAGCTCCCATCCTGAGCGGCTCCCGATGTCGTCACCCGCGAAACCAACCGTCTATGTGGTGGACGACGACGCTGCCGTGCTGGGCTCCCTGCGCTTCCTGTTGGAAACCGACGGCTTTGCCGTGCGGACCTTCAGGAACGCCACGGCGCTGCTCAATGCGGCGAGCCCGTCCGGTGCAGACTGTTACGTGATCGACTACAAGATGCCCGATATCAACGGTATCGAGCTGGCCGGGCGGCTGCGCCTTTCCGAAGGCGGTACCCCGGTGATCCTGATCACCGGCTATCCCGACCCGAATATCTCGGCCCGGGCGGCGGCCGCAGGCGTGAACGAGGTAATTCTGAAGCCGCTTCTGGACGAAAACCTGGTCAAACGCATTCGCCACGCCATCCAGAACCGGGTCCATAGCTGACCTACGGGATTCTACGTAAGGCACCCCCCTTAAGATATCTCGCGAAATTTTCGAGGCACCCGATACCGCGTACCAAAGCGTCATCACAACGGAGATGGCGCAGATGCTGACCCAGACGATCAACACCCAGGCGATCAAGACCCAGATCAACGGCAGCAAGATCGCCCCGGGCCATCCCGTCTCCGACCAGTTCGGTGCGATTGCCGGCCATGTCGGTCTCGTTGCCACCGAGTTCTCCTACCGCAAGGAAGAGGAGATCTATGGCGAGGACGAGCCGGCCGAGTATGTCTATCAGGTCGTCACCGGCGCCGTGCGCAGCTACAAGCTTCTCTCCGATGGCCGCCGCCAGATCGGCTCCTTCCACCTTCCCGGCGACGTATTCGGCCTCGAATCCGGCACCACCCACCGCCTTGCTGCTGAAGCTATCATCGACACCACGGTGCGCCTCGTGAAGCGCGCGAGCCTCGAGAAGGCCGCAGCCACCGACGTCCAGGTCGCCCGCAAGCTCTGGGCCATGACCGCCGGTGAGCTTCGCCACGCCGAAGACCACATGCTGCTGCTGGGCCGCAAGACCGCGATGGAGCGCGTCGCAACCTTCCTGCTCGAAATGGACCGCCGCCTCGCGGTTGCCGGCATGATGGCGCTGCCGATGTGCCGCCGCGACATCGGCGACTATCTCGGTCTCACGCTCGAGACCGTCTCGCGCGCGCTGTCACTGCTTCACGCCCAAGGCATTCTCGGCTTCTCCGGCGCCCGCCAGATCGTGTTGCGCAACCGCGCACGCCTGCACAATCTCGACGCCTGATCTCCTCTCTCCCACCCGCTCATGGCCGGCTGAATTGGTTCAGCCGGCCATTTCTTTTGCTGCGATCATGCCCTTGCGCCGCGTCTCCGGCATCACAAGCAGAATAAGCAGAAGTCCCGTCGCCGCGACGCCGGACAATCCGGTGAACGCCATGGCATTGCCGAATTTATCGCTGACATAGCCGCCAAGCGCGGTGCTCATCGACGCGCCGATGCCCATCGCCGTGCCGACGATGCCCTGCGCGAGGTTGAAATGGCCGCTGCCGAAGGCGACGTCGGCCACGATCAACGGGATCATCACCGCGAACACCGCCGCGGTGAGGCCGTCGAACACCTGCACCAGCACCAGCAGATACGGATCGCGCACGGTCGCGAACAAGAGACCGCGAATCGTCAGCGCCGCGAATCCGATCAGCAGCAGCGGCCTGCGGCCCCATGCTTGCGCCTTGCGCCCTACGCTCGGCGACAGCAGCGCCACGATCGCCTGCGGCACGACGATGCAAAACGCGACGAGCACCGTCGCCCACTCGCTCGATCGCGCCGTCACCGCGCTTGCCATCAGCGGCATCATCGAGGCGTTCGCGAGCTGCAACAAGAGCACGCTGAGCGCGAAGACAATGAGCGGCCGCTGCCGGATCAAGTGCCAGATATTGGTGTCGCCGCGATCCTCCGCCTCGCGCGGCATCTCGCCGTGACAGCGTGCGATGTCGACCTCGTGCTCGCGGATGCGAGAGAGGGCGATCAAGGTGGGGATTGCGAGCAGGAAGGTGACCAGGAACACCGAGCGGCTCGACAGCAGATAGCCGGCCGTTCCCATCACCGCGGCCGCAACACCGTTGCCAAGCGAGGCAAAGCGCGCGTTGCGGCCAAGACGCTCGCCGATCGCGAGCGGGCCGACCAGACCGAGACTGATTGCCGCGATCGCCGGTCCGAGCACGCAGCTCGCGGCGGCGTGCAAGGTGGCCGCAGCCACCACCACGGGGAAGATCGGCATCGCCGCATAGGCGAGCGCGCAGCAGCCGATGGTGGCGATGGCGAGGCCTGCGACCAGTCGCTCGGATTTCGCGGCATCGATGATGGCGCCGCCCGGCATCTGGCCGATCAAGGCAACGATGCCGCCGATCGACAGCACGAGGCCGATCTCGACCTGGGTCCATTTCTGGGTCGTCAGATAAACCGCGATGAACGGCCCGAATCCGGTCTGCACGTCGGCGAGGAAGAAGATGAACCAGTCGAGGCCGCGCAGACTCTGGCGCGACGGCGCCGGAATGCCGGCAGGCGACGGCGTGGAAACGTTGTCCTGCTCAACGCGGCCCTCGCGATCCGCATGATTCGGCTTCCTCGACAACAGCACCGGCGGCCATCCCTCCCCGCGCCTCACTGAACAGCTTGCAGCGGCTGCAGGCTGCCGGACGCGCCGAGCACCACCATCGGCGTGTCCTCCTTGTATTCCGGCGCGGCTGCGACCTGTGCCTTGGTCAATTCCAGCGTGATGCTGTCCTTCTTGTTGACGATCTTGCCGAACCGCATCGCGTTCCAGTCCACCACGATCTTGCGGCTGCCGACGCCGAGGAAGCCGCCGAAATCGATCACGGCGGCGCGCACGTGCCCGCTCCGATCGACGATGACGTCGACGATGCGGCCCATGTCCTCGTTCGCCGCGCTGAGCACGTCACGGCCAAGCACACCGTGCGCATCGCTCGCGCCGATGATCGTGACCGACGGTGGTGGCGCGGCATTCTTGGGCGTGACGGGGACCGATGACGCCGGCGGCTGCGCCGTCGGCGGTGCATTCGCTTCAGTCGCGGGTGCGGGCGACTCCTCCGCGGCACGTGACACGGCGAGCGTCATCCCGCAGACGATCACGACGCCCAGGGCCAACCATCCGGCGGTACGCATGCACCCTCCTCCCGGCGCGCCGCTAGCGCGCCAGCACGATCGAGACCTGGATCTGGCCACGCGTGCGCAACACTTCCAGCGCCACGTCATCGCCATGGCGGCTGACGCGCAGGTCCACGCTGGACTCGCCCAGACGCAGATCGCGCAAAATCACCTCGTGCAGAAACGCCGGCAGATGCGGATTGCGCAGCCGGATCTCGCCGCGGTCCACGTCGAACTCGATGCCCAGCGCCGCCTCCAATAGCGTGAACGCCGTTGCGCTGGCCCAGGCCTGCGGCGCGCAGGCGACCGGATAGAGCGTCGGGCCGCGCCGCTTTTCGCGCCGGAAACCGCAGAACAATTCGGGCAAGCGGCGCAGGTCCATGTAAGTCGCGGCGTCGAACAATCCCTTGAAGACATGCGCGACCGAATGCTTGAGCCCGTAGCGCGCGAGCCCGAGCGCGATCAGCGCATTGTCGTGCGGCCAGATCGACCCGTCATGATAGGACATCGGGTTGTATCGCACCTCGCCGACAGCGACGGTGCGGATGCCCCAGCCCGAGAAGAAATGCGGCCGCATCAAATCGGCGGCGACGAGGCGCGCGCGGTCCTCGCGGATCATGCCGCTGAACAGGATCTGGCCGGCGTTCGAGGTCCGCACCTTGCAGGGCCGCTTCTTGCCGTCGAGCGCAAGCGCATAGGTGCCGAGCTCCTCGCACCAGAACGCGGTCTCGAAACGCTCGGCCAGCGCCTTGGCTTCGGCCTCGAGCTTCCTGGCGAGATCAGGCTTGCCGAGCCGGAGCGCGCAGCGCGCGGCGAGCCGCTTGGCGGCAAAGACGTAACCTTGCACTTCGGCCAGCGCGAGATTGCCTTCCGCAAGCTGGCCATCGGCATGGAAGATCGCGTCGTAGGAATCCTTCCAGCCCTGGTTGGCGAGGCCCTTTTCCGTGGCGCGCTGATATTCGACGAAGCCGTCCTTGTCGGGGTCACCGGGGCCGTCGATCCAGGCCAACCCCGCTTCGATGGCCGGCCACAGCTCGGTCAATGTCTTCTCGTCGCCGGTGCGTTCGAAATAGCTTCCTGCCAGCAGGACGAACAAGGCCGTGGAATCGACGCTGCCGTAATATTGCGCGAACGGTACCTCCCGCAGCGCCGCCATCTCGCCGCCGCGCATCTCGTGCAGGATCTTGCCCGGCGCGGCATCGGCGAGCGGATCGACCGCCTTGGCCTGGAAATGGGCGAGCCGCCGCAGCACGCCCTTGGCGATCCGCGGATCGACCCACAGCATCTGCAACGCGGTGATCAGCCCGTCACGGCCGAACGTCGTCGAGTACCAGGGAATCCCCGCATAGGGATAGCGGCCTTGCGGCGTCTCCGTCATCAGCATGTTGAGGTCGGCCATGGCCTGGCACAGCACCTCGTTGAAGATGTTGTTGGAGGTCTCGATGCTGGCGGCGCCCATCGTCGATCGGCGCATCTCGCGGCGGTGGGCGAGCAGGCTTCTGAAAAAGCGCGCCGGCTTCTCCGCGACCGGCCGGTTGCAGGATACGGCCACGAACAGGGATTTCGACTCATGCGGGTCGAGTTCGAGCTGCCAGGTCGCGGCGTTCACCGACAACTTGGTCGGGCGCGGATCGAAATGCAGGCCCGTGGTGCGCTCGGCGTCATCAAGACCGCGGTAGTCGAACAGCACGTCGGTCGGTGCCAACAGCCGGCTCGAGCCGATGCCGCGGCGCGGGCGCCGCTCGCCGCGGACTTCGAACAGATCGGCGAAGTCGTTATCGAACAGCAGCGTCAGCGCGAAGCCGGCCGGGCGGTCGCCGTGGTTCTGCACGCCGATGCGCTGATAGGCGGTGCCGCGCCACAGGAAGATCGTGCGCACGATGTGCAGCAGGTCCTTTTGCAGCACGAGGCTGCCCTGCCGGTAGATGTCCGGATTGGTGAGATCGACGGTCAGGGCTGAATTGTCGTCGCGCAGGTTCGAGCCCAGCAGCAGCGGCTGGAGATCGTCGAGCACGAGCTCGAGCCTCGCAAGGTAGCGCGTGTCGTGGTGGAACAGGCCATCGGGCCCGCCAGCCGAAGCGCCGATGTCGCCATGGCTGTCGAGCACGATAAAGGTGTCGTCGTGCTTGAGCGAACGCCGCGGCCGCGCCGACGGTCCCGTCATCGGAATATAGAAAGGCTGCTCCGCGACCTGGTCCACGGTCCGCGTCACGGAGACGAATTGGGTAACGGCTTCAGCCGACATCAGCAGCTCCCCTGCGCTTGTTTCGACACGCAACCGACTCGAACGCGACTGTTGGTTTACGCGGCGGCTTGGGCGAGCCGGCTCATTTCCTGCGTGACCAGCTCACGATAGGGACCGTGGCCCTGCATCAGACGCTCGGGCGACCCGTCCTCGATGATCTTACCACCCCTCAACACGACCACGCGATCGAAATTGCGCAGGGTCGCGAGGCGGTGGGCGATCGCGATGACGGTGCGGCCGCGCATCAGCCGCGACAACGCCTCACGGATCG
This sequence comes from Bradyrhizobium sp. MI1.10, assembly GCF_055811035.1. Lineage (NCBI taxonomy): Bacteria > Pseudomonadati > Pseudomonadota > Alphaproteobacteria > Hyphomicrobiales > Nitrobacteraceae > Bradyrhizobium > Bradyrhizobium sp. MI1.10. The sequence continues at coordinate 20,499 of NZ_JBVVPN010000012.1, read as the reverse complement.
CCTCCTCGGATTCGCTGTCGAGCGCGGCGGTCGCCTCGTCCAGCAGCAGGATCGGCGCGTCCTTCAGGAAGGCGCGCGCGATCGCGATGCGCTGGCGCTGACCGCCGGACATCTTGACACCGCGGTCGCCGACCATGGTGTCGAGACCGCCAGACAGGCTTTCGACGAAATCGCAGCGCGCCGCAATCGCGGCACGCAGCACCTCGTCGTCGGTCGCGTTCGGGCGGCCATAGCGGATGTTCTCGCGAATCGAGCGGTGGAACAGCGAGATGTCCTGCGGCACGACGGAGATCGCCTCGCGCAGACTCTGCTGCGTCACCTTGGAAATGTCCTGGCCGTCGATGGTGATGCTGCCCTCGTCGGTATCGTAGAAGCGCTGGAGCAGCGTGAACAGCGTCGACTTGCCGCCGCCGGACTGGCCGACCAGGCCGACGCGCTGGCCGGGTTGCAGGCGCAGGCTGAAGCGCTCGAAGATCTTTTCGCCGCCGGGATAGCCGAAGGTGACATTGTTGAACGCGATCGCGGCGCCGCTCTTCACCAGCGGCTCGGCCTCGGGGTGGTCGCGTAATTCATGCGGCACCAGCAGCGTGGCGATCGCCTCGGTCAGCCGCGCAACGTGCTGGGTGACGTCGACCAGCGCCACCGCGAGATCGCGCGTCGCGTTCAGAATGGAGAGACCGAGGGTGCAGACCAGCACGACGTCGCCCGTGGTCGCCCGGCCATCCTGCCAGAGCATGATCGCCCAGGCCATCAGGGCAATCGTGAGCACGACAGTGACGCCGGCATGGATAAGCCGCAGCTTCTCCAGATAGCGCAGGCTGCGGCCGCGCGCGGTGAGCTCCCGGTTCACAGTCGCGTCGAACCGCTCATGCTCGTGCCCGATGCCGCAGAAGGCGCGCACCAGCGGCATGTTGCTGATGACGTCGATCATCTCGCCGTCGACGACAGCGGCCTTGTCGGCGAAGTCGTCATGCAGCGGCTTTCCCGCGGCAGCGAGACGGAACATCGCAAGCACCATCCCGCCGGCAATCACCATCAGGCCGAGTGCCATGTAAGGGCTGACGGTTCCAATCAGCGCGATGGCCGCAACCGTCGCGATGCACGGCGGCAACACATTCCAGACGAACATGTTTTCGACCGTGAACACCGCATTCGACGTCGCCGTGATGCGGCTCGTCAGCATGCCGGGCATGCGGTCGGAGAAGTAGCTCGGCGCGTGGCCGGTCAGATGACGAAATATGTCGCGACGTAAATCACCCGTGACACGGACGAAGGTGAAGCTGGCCGTCCAGCTCGCGATCCGCCAAAGGAAATTGTCGGCGGCGATCAGCGCCATGAGGAAAATGAATGCCAGCCATACGTTCCCACCATGCGAAGCGCCGGCCGACAGACTGTCGACGAGGGATTTGACGCCGTACTGCGTGCCTACGGAGCAGGCAACGGCCGCCACCACAGCCGTCAGGATCACAAGATGCGACGCGAGCCGACGCCGAAGATAGCGCAAAACAAAGGCAAACGGCCGGTGCGCATACCCAGAAAGATGATCCATGTGACTATTGACCCCGTCGTGATGATTCAAACTTTTGTTGTTAGCCGACTGAACATCGACCACTTCGCCTCGGTTCCCGGGCACACTCATCACGACATGCGGATGCGGGCGTTCTGCGAAGATGTGATGGCAGCATCGCGACGGGCATCCGACGTGTCGAATAAGTAACGTTCGGAAGGAGGAACTTCGCAAGTGCGGGAACGTTCCCTTGACTGGCGTGCCGGTGCTGAACAGGCGGGGGCTTTCTACAATCATGATCGCACAGAGGAGATGGTGAGATGCGCATCGCGCAGGTAGCTCCGTTGACGGAGGCTGTTCCACCCAAGCTGTATGGCGGCACCGAGCGGGTGGTGCATTGGTTGACGGAAGAGCTGGTGGCCCTTGGGCACGATGTGACGCTGTTCGCGAGCGGCGACTCGCAAACCTCGGCAAAGCTGGATGCGCTGTGGCCGCGGGCGCTCCGCCTCGACGGTTCCGTGCGCGATCCCAATGCGCTGCACATGGTGATGCTGGAGCGGGTGCGGCAGAAATGTGACGACGAGGAGTTCGACTTCCTCCACTTCCATCTCGATTATTATCCGTGGTCGCTGTTCTACCGGCAGCCGACGCCGTTCCTGACCACGCTGCACGGCCGGCTCGACCTGCCGGAGCATCAGCCGGTCTTCAACACCTTCTCGAAGGTCCCCGTCATCTCGATCTCGAACGCGCAGCGCCGGCCGGTGCCGCAGGCCAATTGGGTGAGGACGATCCACCACGGCCTGCCCGAGAACCTGCTGACGCCGAAGCCGGCGAAACAGGAATACCTCGCCGTGCTCGGCCGCATCGCGCCGGAAAAGGGCGTCGACCGCGCCATCAAGATCGCGACGCATTGCGGCATTCCGCTCAAGATCGCCGCCAAGGTCGATCGTGCTGACCAGGATTACTATGACGAGCTGATCCGGCCGATGATCGAGAACAATCCGCTGGTGGAATTCATCGGCGAGATCAGCGATCACGAGAAGTCGGACTTTTTGAGCGGCGCGCTCGGCCTCTTGTTGCCGATCGACTGGCCGGAGCCGTTCGGCCTGGTGATGATCGAAGCCATGGCCTGCGGAACGCCGGTCATCGCCTTCAACCGCGGCTCGGTGCCGGAGATCATCGACGAGGGCCTCACCGGCTTCGTCGTCGAGGACGTCCTCAGCGCAGCCGGCGTCGTCGGTCGCCTGTCGCAACTCGACCGCTCCGTCATCCGCAAGCAATTCGAGACGCGCTTCACGGCGCGGCGGATGGCGCTGGATTATCTCGCGGCTTATCGGAGCCTTGGCGAGGAACAGGCGCCGCGGATCAAGCTGGTGAGCAGCGCGGAGTAGCCGCTGTCATGCCCCGCGCTGGCGGGGCATCCAGTACGCCGCGGCAGCAGTTTGCTCACGCAACTCCCGCCGCGGAGTACTGGATCGTCCGGTCAAGCCGGACGATGACAGTGGGAACGCGGTGACGGCTGCCCTACCTCACCACCGCCCGCTTCGGCTCGACGATCTCGAACATGCGCGGGAATTCGTCCATCAGGCCCATCAGCTCGGCCAGGCGCATCGGGTTGCCGGCGAATTTGACCTTGCCGGCGGTCACGGCCTCCGGGAAGCTGGTCAGTTTTGCGATCACCTCATCGAGCGTCGACCGCGCGAGCGTGAAGCTGGCATCGGCATTGTCCGCCTGCATGCCCTCCGTGTAGGTGAGCGCGCAGTTCTCCAGATTGAGCACGAAGGTCTCGCCGGTGTCGGAGAAGCTCCAGTTCAGCACGATGTGCTTTCCTTCCGCCTTGGGTCCGTTGAGGCGGATGCCGAGCACGTCCCAGAGCTGTGAGGTACGCAGCGCCGCCAGCGTCTCGCGCGGCATCGGCGGGCGTGCCGGCACCTTCGGCATGCCCTGGCGCAATTCCTGCGCGCCGAACAGATAGGCATTGCGCCAGGTCGCGCTTTCAGCGGCATAGCCGAGCTGCTCCAACGTATCCGCCAGCAACGCACGCGCAGCCTGATTGTCCGGCTCGGCAAAGACGAGATGGCCGAGCGCCTGCGCCACGAAGCGGAATTCGCCCTTGTCGAAATCGACACGCGCCCGCGCGAGGATGGCGTCGGCGCCGCCCATGTACTCGACATATTTCTTGCCCGACTCCACCGGGGGCAGCGGATCGAGATTGACCGGATTGGCGTCGTACCAGCCCAGGTATTTTTGATAGATCGCCTTCACATTATGCCGGATGTGGCCGTAATAGCCGCGGCCGTGCCAGGCGCCCTCGAGGCTGTTGGGCAGCTGGATCGTTTCGGCGATCTCGGCCGCGGTGAGGCCGTGGTTCATCAGGCGGATGGTCTGGTCATGCGCGAACTTATAGAGGTCGCGCTGCTGGCGGATCATCGTGCCGATGCGTTCGTGTCCCCACACCGGCCAGTGATGCTGGCCGCACATCGCCTCCGCCTTGCCATCCCAGAGCTGCAAGGCCTCGCCCAGATATTTCGACCAGGCCAGCGCGTCGCGCACGTCGGCGCCGCGGAACGGCAGCAGATTGTGGAAATTGTGGGTGCAGTTCTCGGCCAGGTTCAACAGCTTGTAGCGCGGGATGAAGAAATGCATCTCCGCCGGCGCTTCGCTGTTCGGCGCCATCTGGAATTCGAATTCGACACCGTCGATCACGCGACGGTCGCCGGTCGCCATGATCAGATTGGTCGGCCGCAGCAGCGCCACCGAACCTGCCGCCATCGACTTGCCGAGGCCGCAATCGACCTGCCCGCGCACGCCCTTGGCGAGGAGCGGCCCGAACTGGTATTGCGCCCGGCGCAGCATCGCAGGTCCTGCGATGATGTTCTCGGAGACGGCATGCTCCATGAACAAGTTCGGCGCGATGATCGGCACGCGGCCGGTCGCGAGTGCATCCTCCTCGAGCACGCCGCGCGCGCCGCCCCAATGGTCGGTGTGGGTGTGGGTGAAGATCACGGCCGCGACCGGTCGCTGGCCGCGATGCTTGTAGTAGAGATCGAGCGCGGCGCGCGCGCCCTCGATCGAGGTCAGGGTGTCGACGACGATGACGCCGCTGTCGCCTTCGATCAGCGTCATGTTGGCGATGTCGAGCCCGCGCACCTGGTAGATTCCGGGCACGACCTCGAACAGGCCGTGTTGCATGTTGAGCCGCGACTGCCGCCACAGGCTCGGATTGACCGTGGCTGGCGCCTCTTCAGTCGACAGGAAGCCGTAAGGCTCGAGGCTCCAGACCGTCCGCCCTTGCGGATTGGTGATCTCCGCGTTCTCGATCGTGCCGAGGAAGCCGCGCGCGGCGTCGTCGAAATCCCGCGTGTCGGAGAACGGCAGCGCGTTCAGCATCGCTGTTTGCTGCGCGATGACGGATGGCGTTGCGCCCTTCGGCGTGTCGCTGGCTTCGATGCTGCTCATAATGCCCTCCCGGCTCGTCTCTTGGGAGGCATCTAACCGCATCTCGATTGCGGTTCCAACAAGTCCTTACGCAGCCAAACCTCCGGCCACCGGCTTACCGGAGGCGCGCATGTCCGCCGTCCGCAGCTCCCGCGCCAGCACGTAGCCGCCGCCGTCCTGCTTGGCGCGGTACATCGCCCGGTCGGAGCGCGACAACAGCCCCTCCACCGTGCGCCCATCCTGCGGCGCGACAGCAACGCCGACGCTGACGCCGAGCCCGATCACCTGCCCGTCGACATCATAGGGCGCGCTGAGCGATTGCACGATCCGCCGTGCCATCGCTTCCGCATCGGTCGCCGCGCGCTGCACCAGGATGAACTCGTCGCCGCCCATCCGGACCACGAGATCATGAGCTGCGGCAAGCGCCTTGAGCCGCCCGGCCACCTGCTTGAGCAGCGCGTCGCCGACTGGATGGCCGAACCGGTCATTGGCCTCCTTGAAGCGGTCGAGATCGAGCGCGTGGACGGCGATCATGCTGGAATTTCCGTCCGCCAGCATTCGCGGCAGATCCTCCGCCAGCACCGAGCGGTTAAAGACGCCGGTCATCGAGTCCGAGCGCGCGAGCCGCTCGAACTGTCGCTTGAGCGTGATCTGGCTGATCGAGGCATTGAAGCTCAGCCGCACCATCTCGAAGCTGGCGGCCACATACATCAGGATGAGGAGCCCGAGCCCGACATGGCGCAGATCGGGCTGCATGAACGTCACGATCGCGGCGGGCGCGGCGATCGCGACCAGATCGAGCAGTGCTGCGACCGGGCGCAGTGCCAGCCGCGCCACCACGCCGGCACCGAAGCCGAAACCGATGCCGACCGCCATCACGCAGCAGAGCGCGTCGCCGAGCACGATGCTGCGCGCGGCAAACACGCCCAGTACCAAGGCGGTGATGACGGTGCCGGCAATGTACCGCCGTTCCCAGCGCGCGGCCTCGGCCCGATCCAGCCGCGACGGCTGCGTGAGGCGACGGCGGAACGCAGCGATTTCGGACAGACGGATCATGGCCACGACGACACCGGCGACCGTAAGGGCTGCAGTGACCGCGTCACCGGTCTCGTAGGTTGTGATCGCGCCGACCATCACCTGGCAGACGGCGGCGAGAATAGTAGGGATCGTCGTGCCGTGCAGGCCCGTGATCACTTCCATGTAGACGGCATCGGAAATCGACGCCCGTCCGGATTCCATTCTATTGAACAACATGCCAGCCTCATCCGCTCGCATGGTCCTACCGCACATCTGTAAAAATGTGTGCATCGCACAGCGGTGGCATTTGAACGAGCGGATTTACCGCGCGTTAGCCATGCATCGCCTGAGCTCGGCTACATGCCGAGCAGCCTCGGCAGCCACAGCGACAGACCGGGCCAGTATGTCACGACCACCAGGAATCCCAGCATTGTCAGCAGCCATGGCCACACCGCAACCGTGAGCTCGGTGATGCCCATCTTGGCGATGCCTGAGGCGACGTAGAGATTGAGGCCGACCGGCGGATGGCACAGCCCGACTTCCATGTTGACCGTCATCAGGATGCCGAAATGGATCGGATCGATGCCGAGCTTGATCGCAACCGGAAACAGGATCGGCGCCATGATCAGGATGATCGAGGACGGCTCCATCACGTTGCCGGCCAATAGCAGCAGGAGATTGACGACGAGCAGGAAGCCGATCCAGCCGAGGCCCTGGTCGATCATCCATTGCGCAAGCGCTTGCGGCACGTTCTCGTAAGTCATCAGGAACGAGAACAAGACGGCGTTGGTGATGATGTAGAGCAGCATCGCCGAAAGATTCGCCGATGACAGCAGCACCCGCGGCACGTCTCGCAGCTTCAAATCCTTGTAGATGAACACTGCGACGATGAAGGCGTACACCGCGCTGACGGCGGCAGCTTCGGTCGGTGTGAACAGGCCGCTGTAGATGCCGCCGATCACGATCACGATCAGCAGGATACCCCAGATCGACTTGCGGAGCGCATCGAAGCGCTCGTAGAGGGTTGCTTTCGGCATCCTCGGATAGTCGTTACGCCAGGCTCGATAGAACGTCGTGGCGCCGAGCAGCATGGCGAGCACCATTCCCGGCACAATGCCGGCGATGAACAGCTTGCCGACGGAGGTGTTGGTGGAGACGGCGAAAAGAACCATCGGAATCGATGGGGGAATGAGAATTCCCAATGAGCCCGAGGTCGTGATCACGCCCGCCCCGAACCTCTTCGGGAATCCCTGCGCGACCATCGCGGGCAGGATCACCGATCCGATCGCCACCACGGTGGCCGGCGACGAGCCGGAAATCGCGGCGAACAGCGCGCAGGCGACCACGCCCGAGAGCGCAAGGCCGCCATACCAATGGCCGACCAGCGACGTCGCGAACGTGATCATCCGGCGCGCCACGCCGCCATGGGTCAGGAAGTTGCCGGCAAGGATGAAGAACGGGATCGCCATGATCTCGAAGCTCTCGATGCCGGTGAACAGCTTCAGCGCCACCGATTCCGTTCGCACGTCGGTCAGCGTGAACATGAAGCTGAGCACGGTCAGACCGAGCGCGATCGAGATCGGCATGCCCGTGAGCATCAACGACAGCAGAAGGCCGAAAACCACGGCGACACGGAGGCCCTGCGGCAGCGTGATCACGTGCGCCGAATGGGCGAAGCACACGGCGACGATCAGGACCGGCAACAACATCAGGACCCAGCCGAGCGGGCTGCGTTCGTCGCGGACGACCTGACTGCGCGTGACCGGGGCCGGATGGACCGGGTCTATTTCGACGCCCTCGACGCCGGCCATGTCGTGATGCGGCAGCTCGCCGGTGTGATAGAACGACCAGGCGACCTGCAGGAAGCGGAAGCACATCAGCCCGGAGCCGAGCGGGATGGTGAGATACACCAGCCACATCGGCGCTTCGAGGTCGTTGGATTGCTGGCCGGTCTGCCACATCTGGCCGACGAACGCGGCCCCGAAATAGCACACGATGGCCGTGAAAAGGGCGCCGCACATCAGGCCGAACGTGATGACGCGGCGGCGCGATCCGCCGGGAAGGACATTGACCAGGACGTCGACGCCGACATGGATGCCGGTGCGCACCCCGTAGGCCGCACCGAACTTCGCCATCCAGATGAACATGTAGATGCAGAGTTCCTGCGCCCAGGACAAATCGAGAGCGGCAAGCCAGACGAACGCGGCTCGCGCGGGGACGGCCAGCAAGGCCAGGTTGCGCGCCTCCGCCCATTTGGCGATGTCGATCGACAGCCCGGCGCCATATCGGTGCAGCACGGCAACGAAGATGAGCAATGTCGCGGCCGCGATCATCGTCGCGATCAGCCATTCCTCGAGATGATCGAGCACACGATTCAATGCACGCAGCAACTTGGTCCCCTCAGCTTGGCTCATCATTCAAGAGCAACGGCCGGGAGTGCGATCACCCCCGACCGTTCATGGTTGTTCTTATAGCGCGCCGGCGTCAGTTCATCTTGACGTCGAGTTCCTTGGCGAGGAGATCGAGCACCTCCTGCCCGACCCGCCCCTTCGCCCATTTGTAGGTCGGCTGCATCGCTTCCTGCCACGCCTTGCGATCGGCGTCAGTCAGATAATGCAGCGTGGTCTTGCCCGTCTTCTTGATCTCGGCCAGCGCATCCTCGTTTTCCTGGCGCGCGATCGAGTTGGTGTAGTCGGTCGCCTCGTTCATCGCCTTCTCGAGCTGGGCGCGGATATCGGGCGGCAGGCCGGACCAGAATTTCGAATTGACGATCACAGCATATTGCAGGTGCGCGTGATAGGACACGGTGATGTCCTTCTGCACCTCGTAGAATTTCTGCGTCAGGTAATTGGAGGCGGTGTTCTCGCAGCCGTCGACCACGCCTGTCTGCAAAGCCTGGTAGACTTCGGAAAACGCCATGATCTGGGGGATCGAGCCCATGATCCGGAGATATTGGTCGGCGACCTTCGATCCGGAGATGCGGAATTTGAGACCCTGGAAATCGGTCGGCTTCATCAGGGCACGGTTGGCGGAGAGCATGTGGAAGCCGTTGTCCCAATACGCGAGCCCGGTAATGCCCTTGGTCTCGAGCTTATCGAACAGCCACTTGCCGATCGTGCCCTTCATCGCGTTGGAATAGGTTTGATCGTCCTTGAACAACCATGGCAGGTCGAGCGCCTCGAACTCCTTGATACCGAGCGGGGCGAACTTCGCGGTCGAGGGCGCGAGCATGTGCACCGAGCCGAGCTGCAGCGCCTCGATCTCCTCCTTGTCCTTGTACAGCGTGGAGTTCGGGTAGATTTCGACCTTGACCTTGCCGTCGGTGTACTTCTCCGCGAGTTCCTTAAACTTCAGGGCGCCCTTGCCCTTAGGAGTGTCGTTGGCAACGACGTGGCTGAATTTGATGACGATCGGGCTCTGGGCCTGGGCCAAGACCGGAGACAAGACGGGACTCACGAGAACAGCTGCGGCGGCGACCGCAAGAAGCAGCTTGCGCATGAACGAACCTCCCAACAACCTCTAAAACCGGGTCTTTTTTGTTTTCCGATTTCAGTACTGACAGCAATCCGCCACCCGAACAACTAGACCTAAGCCCAATTTGCCGCAGCCACGCTACCTTCAAACTATCTTGGCGGCTGCTGAATGCGCAACCCGGCACCTGCTGCTGTTCCCGGAAGCGAGCGCTTATGTCGCATTGCGGCAGTGCGATCAGCCGTTGCGCTGGGCGACCATGAACAGACGTCGGAACGGAAACAGCGTCTGTCCCGCGGCGTTCTTCGGATAGGCTTTCGCGACCCGCATCCCATAGGCGGCTTCGAACGCTGCCTTCTCGTCGCCCTGCAGGATGTCGAGATAGCGCGTCAGCCAAGTCCCCTTGGTCCACTCTTTCACGGGATTCTCGCCTTCCAGCACCTGCAGATATTCGGTCTCCCAGATGTCGATATTGGCCGACATCGGAGCAAGAAGACCGTGATAATAGGCCGGCGCTTCGACCGGCGGCGGCGTGACGAGATGCTCGACCTTGGACCGCCAGGGACCGTTCAGCGCCGTCTCGCCAATCAGCACATGCGAGGGCGCCAGAAAGTTGCGCGGCATCTGCACAGCGAGCATTCCGCCGGGCGTCACTTTCTCCATGATCGACGGAAACAGGGCCGCATGATTGGGCAGCCAGTGCAGCGCGGCATTGGAATAGACCACGTCATATTGCTTCGTCGGGCGCCAATGGCCGAGATCCTCGTGCGACCATTCCACGTCCGGCGCCGCCTTGCGGCCGGCGGCAACCATCTCGGCTGATCCCTCGACACCGGTCACCGTCGCGTCCGGCCAACGCTCCTTGATCAGCCTGGTGACGTTGCCGGCGCCGGCACCGAGATCGGCAACCGCACGCGGGCCAGAATCCGGAATCCGCATCAAGAGGTCGACGGCGGGCCGGAGGCGGTGCCCGGAGAATTTCAGATATTGCTGCGGATCCCAGACCATCGCTCGGCGCCTTTTCTTTTTCGTGTTTCCTTCAACGCGGCTCTTGGTTACCACTGCTCGTCCCGGTCGGGCAAATCAGGCTGACGGGACAGGGCAGGAAACGAACAGAAAAACGAACAGCCAAACGAACAGCGACAAGCAGAAAAGCAAACAAGAGGGCGTGTCACCATGGATCTCGGGCTCAAATCGAAAACCGCCGTCGTCACCGGAGCGAGCGTCGGCATCGGCCGCGCCATCGCCAAGGGCTTGGCTGCCGAAGGCGTGCGCGTCGTCGGCGTGGCACGGCGAACCGATCTGCTCGCCGAGTTGGTGACGGAAGTCGGTTCCGGTCTGATCACGCCATTCGAGCAGGACGTGATGGCCAAGGACGCGGCGGAGAGGATTTCGGCCTTCGCCGTGAGCGAGCTCGGCCATGTCGACATCCTCATCAACAATGCCGGCGGCAGCCGCCCCCTCCCCGTCGATGCGCCCGACAGCCAATGGGACGAAGCGATCGCGCTGAATTTCACCAACTACCGCCGCATCGCGCATGCGCTGCTGCCGCAGATGATCGAACGCAAATGGGGCCGCATCGTCAACATCACCGGCAAGTCCGAGCCGGAAGGGCTCAACGCCGCGTTCGCCGCCAAAGCCGCCGTGCACGCCTGGGCCAAGGGCCTGTCGCGCGAGATCGGCGAGCACGGCATCACCATCAACTGCATCCCGCCCGGCCGCATCATGAGCGAACAGATCCGCCGCAACTACGCGCCCGATTATCGCGAGCGGTTCGCGGAGGAGGAGATTCCTGTCGGCTATTGGGGCGAGCCGGAAGACCTTGCGGCGTTGGCGGTGTTTCTGGCGTCCCCTGTAGCGCGGTACATCACGGGCACGGTGATCCCGGTGGATGGGGGGCTGAGGAGATATCAGTTCTAGAGCGAATTGGCTCGCCCGCTTGCCGAAGAGGCCGCCGCTGTTATTCGATCACGTCGTCCGCGCGCACCAGCAACGACGGAGGTATCTCCACGCCGAGTGCCTTTGCGGTCTTGTGGTTGATGACGGTCTTGAACTGCGTCGGCTGCTCGATGGGAATCTCGGCGGGGTTGGCACCCTTCAATATCTTGTCGACGAAAACAGCGGCGTGGCGGAACATTGCGGTGAAGTCCACACCGTATCCCATCAGGGCCGCCCCCCGGGCGGCGACAATGGGTGCGGCAACCGATGGCACCCGGCACTTGTCCACAATCGCGGCCACCATGGACGTGTTGGTGACAAACGCGTTTGCGTCCGTGATCACGAGGCCGTCCATCGGGTTAGAGCCGACGAGTGACAGCGCGCTTTCGAGATCGCCGGGAACGTCGACCTCGATAGGTAGTAGCTCCATCTTCAATGCCTGCGCCGCGTTCCTCATGGTGCTCATTGTAGCGTTGTTCAGTGGATTTCCTCGCTGCATGAGCACCCCCACGCGTCTGGTCGAGGGAGCCAAGCCTGCGAGAATCTCCAGGCGCTTTGCAGCCAGTTCTGTGAGGAAAAAGGTTTGCCCCGTGATGTTGCCGCCAGGATGAGCCATGCTGGCTGCAAGGCCTATGGTCACCAGATCGGGGCCCACGATCATTACGGTCGGAATTTTTGCCGTCGCGTTATGAGCGGCAAGAATCCCGGGGAATGTGGCTGTGACGAGAACGTCAATATCAAGAGCGACAAGTTCATTCGCAAGCGCCGGCAGCCTGGCGTCGTCGCCACCGGCGTCGCGATATTCGACATGAATGTTCGCGCCGTTAACCCAACCGAGATCGCTGAGCCCCTTGAGGAATGAGTCTACTTCCAAATTCCGCGGTGGGGGGAGGAGAAGGCCAATTCGGGGCATTCGCTTCACTTGCTGTGCTCGCGCTGCCAGAGGCAACGCAGACGCCACACCAACCAGAGTCAGGAATTCTCGTCGTTTCATTACCAATCCGATCTCATACACCCCGGCTGAGAACAGCCATTGTTCTACGTTGGTCCAAGCTGCACTGATGACCGGGTCAGGTCAAAGGCGGCAGTCTGCACCGGAGGCGATGACTTCTGCTCTAGCCAGACTCCGGACCTGCCGATGCCGTATGCCAAGCGACGATAAGGGCCATAAGCGGAAGTGATCACATTAAACGGGGAAGCGCCATTTCAATGCGCGCCGCACGAACAAGAGCGCTGCTACCACGATCACCAGGACGACAAGATAGGCGGCAACAGCCCACCGCTCGTGTGGCAGGTAACCCGGAGCCAACATAAGCACCACTAGAACGCAAAGGAGCGCCGTTTGTGCGTAGAACAGCGGCGAGCGCAGCATTCCCGTCGGTTTCAGTTCCGCAAGCCGGTCGCCAGCACGCGTCGCGCGACGGTAAACAAACACTAAGACTGCGAAGGCAACAATCCAGGCCATACAACCCAGCTAGCAGTTCAGAATTTATGATACCTCAACGTGCGGTGGAAAAGGCAACATATCCAGCCTAACGTCTGCAACGGGTCCAAAAGGTGAATGCCGGAGCTGCCCGCGTAGATCTGCTTCAGCACAGGAGCGGGCATCGCTCCTTCACGGGAAGCACACATGGTCTTTTGCGGACCGGTGCAATCCTGGCATCCTGCCAGTGTTTTGCCCGACAGGTCAACGTCATGGCCGCGGTGAATGTCGTCGCTGCGCGGTTCGGAAATCCCTTATTAATCAAGGGGCCGTCTACTGTGCATGGGGTTGTTTTCGCGTTTTTTGTTTTGAGCCTTTAAAAAAAACACGCAGGACCCGCAGGACCACCTCACTCCGCCTGCAAGATCTCTGCGATCGCGGCCCCCGCCGCGATGGTGCCGAGCTTGCCGCCGACATCGCGCGTTGCCCTGCCTTCGCCGATCGCTTTTGCCACCGCCACCTCGATCGCACGAGCGGCTTCCTCGTACCGTACCGCGCCGCTGTTCTCGCCGTGCCAGGCCAGCAGCAGGGCCGTCGACAGGACCAGCGAGACCGGATTTGCGACGTCCTGGCCTGCAATGTCAGGCGCCGAACCGTGCGCGGCCTGCGCCATGGCGTGGCTGTGACCGACATTGAGCGAGCCGCCGAGGCCGAGGCTGCCGGAAAGCTCTGCGGTGAGATCGGACAGGATGTCGCCGAACATGTTGGTGGCGACGATGACGTCGAAGCGGTCGGAGTTGCGTACAACATGCGCCATCATGGCGTCGACGAGGATGTCGTCGACGGCGAGGCCGGGATAGGCATTCGCCGCCTCGCGGCAGATGTCGAGGAACATGCCGTCGCCGAGCTTGAGCACATTGGCCTTGTGCACGATGGTGAGATGCTTGCGCCGCTTCATCGCCAGCCGGCACGCCGCATGCGCGATGCGTTCGCAGCAATGGCGCGTGATCCGGCGCAGCGAGATCACGACATCCGATGTGACCAGCATCTCGCCATTGCCCTGCTCCATGTTGCGGTCGGCGTAAAACCCTTCCGTGTTCTCGCGCACCACGACAAGGTCGAAATCACCGACCCGGCCGGACAGCCCCGCATAGGTGCGTGCGGGCCGGACATTGGCGTAGAGGTCGAGGTTCTTGCGGAAATACCGCGACGGGTTGATCTCGCCATGGGCCTCGTCCTTGAAGTCGAAAGTCGCGGTCGGCCCGAGGATCAGCCCGTCGGCGGCACGGACGATGTCGAGCAGCTCGGGGCGCACCGTCGTACCGAATTGTTTGAGGCTCGCATGGCCAACTGCGTGCTCCTCCAGCCGCAGATTGAGCTGGAAGCGCTCGGAGGCGGCACGCAACACGCCTGATGTCGCGGTCGTGATCTCGGGCCCGATGCCGTCACCGGGCAAAACGACGATGTGCATGGCGCTCCCCTGACATTGCAGCAGCTCATGCGATCATACGCCGGCGCCAGGAATCATCGCCCAGCCTTCGCGCATACACTGCATGCAAGCATATGCCTGTGGAAGGCGGCCGCGCCGTAGTACATGCCAAGTCCCCTGGAGCCGGCCGCCGGAGCAACGCGCTAACGCAATGACAATCACGTTACCCGCCGCCGCGCGCAAGCCCGACCACACCATTTCCGACGGCCTTCCGCCCGCACAGCGGCGCTGGGCCATTGCCGCGATCTTCACCGCGCTGGCCATGGCCTCGCTCGACACCGCGATCGCGAACATCGCGCTGCCCGCCATTGCCGGCGACCTGCATGTCAGCCCTGAGCAATCGGTCTGGGTGGTCAACGTCTACCAGATCGCGCTGGTGGCGACGCTGCTGCCGTTGGGAGCACTCGGCGAGATCGTCGGGCACCAGCGCATCTATCTCGGCGGCCTGATCCTGTTCACCATCGCCTCGCTGTTCTGCGCGGTGGCCTGGTCGCTGGAGAGCCTGCTGGTTGCGCGCACGCTGCAAGGGTTAGGTGCGAGCGGCATCATGAGCGTCAACACGGCGCTGGTGCGCTTCGTCTATCCCGGCCGGATGCTCGGCCGCGGCTTCGGCCACAACGCGCTGGTGGTCGCGACCGCCTTCACCTTCGGTCCCTCGATCGCCTCCGCCATCCTCGCGCTCGGCCCGTGGCCATGGCTGTTCGCCGTCAACATCCCGTTCGGCCTCGTCGCGATCGGCATCGGCTTTGCGATGCTGCCGAAAACGCCGCGCGCCGATCACGGCTTTGACTTCCTCGGCGCGATCCTGGCGTCGGCCTGTCTCGGGTTGTTCATCACGGGCATCGGCAGTGCTGCGCACAATCTGTCATCAGTGGTCGTGGGCATCGAGCTGCTCACGGCCCTGGTGCTCGGCTTCATCCTGACGCGCCGCCATGCCGACCATCCCGCGCCGATGCTGCCGATCGATCTGTTCAGTCGGCCGATGTTCGCGCTGTCGGCGGCGACCGCGGTATGCTCGTTCGCGGTGCAGGGCCTCGCCTTTGTCTCGCTGCCGTTCTATTTCGAGGACGTGCTGGGGCGTTCGCAGGTCGAGACCGGCTTCTTCATGACGCCGTGGCCGCTGGTGGTCGGCATCATGGCGCCGATCGCGGGGCGCCTCTCCGACCGGCACGCGGTCGGACTGCTCGGCGGCATTGGGCTCGTGATGCTCGGCCTCGGCATGGCGCTGCTGGCGATGCTGCCGGCCAATCCTGCGATCCCCGACATCATCTGGCGGATGGTGATCTGCGGCATGGGGTTCGGCTTCTTCCAGGCGCCGAACATGAAGGCGGTGATGTCGAGCGCGCCGCCACATCGCAGCGGCAGCGCCTCCGGCATCGTCGCCACCGCGCGCCTGACCGGGCAGACGACGGGGGCCGCGCTCGCCGCAGCCTGCTTCTCGCTGGCCGGTCACGACGGCGCAGTCGTGGCATTGGCACTTGGCGCCGGCTTCGCCGCGCTCGGCAGCGTGATGAGCTTTTTGCGGCTGGCGGTGAAGTAGACCGTCAGGCCAGATGCCGGGCCGCCGTTACCTCGACAGTCGCCACCGGAACGACCGTTTCCTCGTCGAGCGCAGCGAGGCGCTCATCGATGGCAGCGATGACCTTGCGCGAGAACGGCCCGAGATGCGCATAGGCCGCGATCATCTGCACGGCGATCCGCGCCGATGAGGTGTCGCGCTTGGCGCAGTTCATGAAGGTCTGCCACAGCGGCCCGCGCGCCTCGGGAAGGGCTGTGACCACCTTGTGCACCGTTTCCATCGCCCCGAGCCCGGCGCGGATATCGCCCTCGGCGAGCTCTTGGCGCTGCCTGGACCGGTCGAGCAGCGTCATCAGGCGATCAACGCGCCTTGCATAGGCCTCTGGGCTGTAGATGTGCTCCAGCACGCGCTTGTAGTCCGTCAGGATGTCGCGCAACGGGCGCACCGGATCGAAGTTGATCCCGGCGGTACACTGATCGGCGCCGATGGTCGGCGCCAAATCGTGGCCGGGGTGCAGCCGGCCTTCGCGCTCGAGGCGGCGCGTCAGCTGCGTGTTCGGCAAGGCATAGAGCAGGCCGACCATGCTGACCGGGATCGCCGCCTCTTCGATGAAGTCGATCATGGCATCCGCCATCGAGAGCTTCTCATTGTCGAAGCCGACGATGAAACCCGCGGTGACGAGCATGCCTGCGGCGTAGATCTTGTGGATGCTCTCGGCGATGTTGCGCCGCGTGTTCTGCTTCTTCCGCATCGCGACCAGCGTCGCCGGATCCGGACTTTCGATGCCGACGAAGATGGCGAAGAAATTCGCCTGACCCATCAGCTCCAACAGCTCGGGATCGTCGGCCAGATTGACCGAGGCCTCAGTCGACAATTCGAAGGGATAGCCGTGAGCACGCTGCCATTCGGCGAGCTGGGGCAGGAACAGCCGCAGCGACTTCTTGTTGCCGATGAAATTGTCGTCGACGAAGTCGAGATGGCCGCGGTAGCCCATGGCGTAGAGCCTGTCGAGCTCGTTCAGCATTTGCTCATTCGTCTTGGTTCGCGGCACCCGGCCATAGAGCTCGATGATATCGCAGAACTCGCAGGTGAACGGGCAGCCGCGGGAATACTGCACACCGAGATAAAGGTAGTCCTCGAACTTCAGCAGGTCGAAGCGCGGCACCGGCGTCTTGGTGACGTCGGCCTGGAATTTTGGCGCGATGAAGACGCCGGAGCGGGCGCCACTGTCCCAGGCCGCGACGAATTCGTGGAGAACGCTCTCGGCCTCTCCGAGCACCTGGAAGTCGGCCCTCTCATAGATATGGGGGCTTGAGGTGGGATCGGGACCGCCGACGACCACCGGCTTGCCCGCGGCACGGCAAATTTCGATCAGGCGCAGCGTGTCGGCCTGCTGCGGCATCATTCCGCCCGTGAAGACGACGTCGGCCCAGGAAAGATCCTCGTCGCTGAAGGCTTCCGTGTTGCAATCGATCAGCCGGACCGTCCAGTGCTCGGGCAACATCGCGGCAACGGTGATCAGCCCCAAAGGGGCCGCAGGGCGCTTCACGCCCAACACTTTGCAAGATTCGCCAAAGCTCCAGAAGGACTCTGCCGAGAACAGCGGATAGAGCATCAGGACTTTGCAAGGCTGCGGTACGTTCATGGAACCTCTTTTTGGCTGATTCCACTGTAGCAGAGCATTGTCGACTTGCACCCCGGCAAAAGAGACAAACTGTCGCTCCGGTTCCAAGGGCGTCTGCGCACGGAAGCCGGTAGACGTCGCCCCAAGCCGTGCCGCGGGCCGCCCAGGGAGCAAATCTCTGGCGGCTACCCCCCGGACTGTTGATTTGAACGTTTCCAATTTGCCGGACACATTGCGCCCCTGAGTCCAATCGGTGGATTGGGCCAATCAGGGGACTGCGATGGCAAACCTAACAATCAACGGAAAAACCTTCACGCTCGACGTCGAGCCGGATACACCCCTGCTCTGGGCGATCCGCGAGAATGCCGGCCTGACCGGCACGAAATATGGCTGCGGCATTGCACAATGCGGCGCCTGCACCGTTCACATCGACGGCGTCGCCACCCGCTCCTGCGGCGTTTCGGTCGGCGAGGCCGCAGGCAAGAAGATCACGACCATCGAAGGGCTCGCCTCCGGCAACGCACTGCACAAGGTGCAGGAAGCCTGGATTGCCCAGGACGTGCCGCAATGCGGCTATTGCCAGAGCGGCATGATCATGGCGGTGGCGGCGCTGCTGAGCGAGAAGCCGAAGCCGACCGACGCCGACATCGACGAGGCCATCACCAATATCTGCCGCTGCGGCACCTTCCAGCAGGTGCGCGAAGCGATCCACACGATCGCAAGCGCGTAAGGAGCCGCCACATGAACAAGCATGTCTCTCCCAGCATGAACCGCCGTGCCTTCGTCATCGGCACCGCCGCGGTCGGCGCAGGTCTCGCAATCGGCCTCGATATCCCCTTCGGCGGCCCCGCCGTGGTCCGCGCGGCCGACGGCTCCCCCGAGATCGGCGCCTGGGTCGTGGTCAGGCCCGACGACACCGTCGTCATCCGCATCGCCCGCTCCGAAATGGGCCAGGGCTCGCTCACCGGCCTTGCCCAGCTCGTCGCCGAGGAACTTGAATGCGACTGGTCGAAGGTCTCGACCGAATATCCGACACCGGGCCAGAGCGTCGCCCGCAAGCGCGTCTGGGGCGATTTCTCGACCGGCGGCAGCCGCGGCATTCGCTCCTCGCAAGACTATGTCCGCAAGGGCGGCGCCACCGCACGCGTGATGCTGATCCAGGCCGCCGCCGAGGCGTGGAACGTGCCGGCGTCCGAATGCACGGCCGCCAACAGCGTCATCACCCACACGCCGTCCGGCAAGACCACGACCTACGGCAAGGTCGCCGAGGCCGCGGCCAAGCTGACGCCGCCGGCCGAGGTCAAGCTGAAGGACCCCAAGGACTGGAAGCTGATCGGCAAGGGCGTGAAGCGGCTGGACACCGCCGAGAAGACCACCGGCACCATGATCTACGGCATCGACGTCAAGCTGCCGGGCATGCTGAACGCCGCGATCAAGGATTGCCCGGTGTTCGGCGGCAAGCTGACGAGCTATGACGAAGCCAAGATCACCGACATGAAAGGCGTCAAGAAGGTCGTCAAGGTCGGCGACACCGCGGTCGCGGTTGTTGCCGATACCTGGTGGCAGGCCAAGACCGCGTTGGAGGCGCTGCCGATCGTCTGGGACGAGGGCGACAACGCCAAGGTCTCGAGCGAGTCGATTGCAAAGTGGTTGGCCGAGGGTCTCGCCAACGACCAGCCGGCCTATGTCGGCAACAAGAACGGCGACGCCAAGGCGGCGATTGCCGGTGCCGCCAAGAAGATCGAGGCCGTCTACAGCTATCCCTACCAGAACCATGCCACCATGGAGCCGATGAACGCCACGGCGCTCTACACGGCCGACAAGTGCGAGGTCTGGTGCGGCACGCAGAATGGCGAGGCGGCCTTCGCCGCCACGTTGGAAGCGTCGGGCCTGCCGGCGGAGAAGTGCGACGTGCACAAGGTGATGCCCGGCGGCGGCTTCGGCCGGCGCGGCCAGACCGACTATGTCCGTCAGGCCGTCTTGATCGCCAAGCAGATGCCGGGCACGCCGATCAAGCTGTTGTGGTCGCGCGAAGAGGACATGGCGCACGGCAGATATCACCCGATCACCCAGTGCAAGATGACCGGCGCGTTCGATGCCGACAACAATCTGGTTGCGCTGCACTACCGACTGTCCGGGCAATCGATCCTGTTCTCGCTCCGCCCCGAAGCGTTGCAGAACGGCATGGATCCGGCCGCATTCCAGGGCGTCGCCCAGTCCGGCGAAGCCGCGTTCGGTTACTCGGTGCCAAACCTCCTGGTCGAGCATGCGATGCGCAACCCGCACGTTCCGCCGGGCTTCTGGCGCGGCGTCAACGTCAATCACAACGCGATCTACATGGAATGCTTCATGGACGAACTGGCCCAGGCCGCAGGCCAGGACCCGCTCGAGTTTCGCCGCAAGCTGATGGGCAATCACCCCAAGCATCTGGCGGTGCTCAATGCCGTGGCCGAGAAGATCGGCTGGAGCACCCCGGCGCCGCAGGGCATCTATCGCGGCATCGCGCAGGTCATGGGCTATGGCAGCTATGTCGCCGGCGCCGCCGAAATCTCGGTGACCGACGGCAACAAGATCAAGGTGCATCGTATCGTCGCTTCCACCGATCCCGGCTACGTCGTCAATCCGGCCCAGGTGGAGCGGCAGATCGCGGGCTCCTTCGTCTATGGCCTCTCCGCGCTGTTCTACGGCGGCTGCACCGTCAAGGACGGCAAGATCGAGCAGACCAACTTCGACACCTACAATTCGATGCGCATCAACGAGATGCCGAAGGTCGAATCGGTGATGGTGCCGAGCGGCGGGTTCTGGGGCGGAGTCGGCGAGCCGACCATCGGCGTCGCAGCGCCAGCGGTGCTCAATGCGTACTTCGCGGCGACGGGCAAACGCATCCGTTCGGTGCCGTTGCGCGACCAGAACATCACCTTCGCCTGAGACACGCCGCGGGGGGGGGGGGGGCGGCCCCCGCGCCCCCGGGGGGGGCGCCCCCCGCCAACGCCCCGGGGGCCCCCCGCGGGGGGCCCCCGCCCCCCCCCCCCCCCCCCCCCCCCGCGCGCGCCCGCCGGCACCAGCCGGCGCG
>NZ_JBVVPN010000011.1:127661-199242 GCF_055811035.1 Bradyrhizobium sp. MI1.10 | reverse complement strand
CGCCCCCCCCCCCCCCCCCCCCCCCCCCCCCCCCCCCGCGCCCCGGGGGGGCCCCCCCCCCCCCCCCCCCCCCCCCCGGTGCCCCAACTGGGCCCCCCCGCGGGGCGCCCCCGCGCCCCCCCAAACGGCACGACAGCCCGCGCGTCAGCGATACCGGCCGCGGAACTCGCGCGGCGAGGTACCGGTCCAGCTGCGGAAGGCGCGGGAAAAGCTCTTTTCGTTGCGGAAGCCGGCGATCTCCGCGATCCGCTTGATCGGGCTGCGACCGCGCATCAGCTCCTGCTTGGCGAGCTCGAATTTTGCCTCTTCCTTGAGATCGCGCAATGAGGTCGCCTCCTCGCTCAGGCGCCGATGCATGGTGCGGGTAGAGAGTGCCAGCTCGCTTGCGACATCCTCGGCTCCGAGACTGCGTCCGCGCGCATTGCGGAGCACGCGGCGAACGCGCTCGACCAGCAGCCGGTCGCGCCGATAGGGGAGCACTGTCAGCCGCAGCGCGCCCTTGAGCATGTTGTCGAGGTCCGCCGCGCTACGGGTGAGCGGCAGCGACAGATAATGCTTGTCGAAGGTGATGGAAGCACGGTCCGCATCGAAGCGGATGTTTCGGCAAAAGATGGTGGGATAGACCGAGACATGGCCGGGCTCGGCGTACGGGAATTCCGCGGCGCGGAGCGCGATCCTGGAATCCACGGCCCAGCAGGAAAAGCCAAGAACATAGCGAAGCAGGGTGACCAGGCAGAATTCGCGTAGAGATCCAAGGTCGCGCAGTTCACGGATGGACACGACTGCGGTCTCCTTGCCGACCGCGAGATCGAGCAGCACGTCCTCGGTGAGCAGACGATGGTGCCGGCACCAGCGCTTGAGCGCGACCTCCAGCGTCGGGGCGGTGATCGAGGCGCGGCACAGCATGCCGTAGGTGCCGAAGGGCAGCCGGCGCGAGAACCAGCCGAGCGCCTCGTCATCGAGCTCGCGCATGGCATGGCCCGCCAGCGCCTCGAACTGGCCGGCCGTGACCCGTCCACCCGGAGAATTGACAAGGTCTGGCGTTACCTGACCCCGGCTCAGCGCCTCGGTCGGATCGCGGCCGTAACGTTCGTAAGCGGCAACGACCCCGCGGACGAAGGCGGCTGGGGTCACGGCGCGGCGCGGGATCGCGGTTGCGACTTGAAAAGGCATCGGAAATCCTCTGGGAAAATCCTCGCCAAGTTTGGCGGAAAATGCAACCTTTTCGACCGCAGAAGGGCCCCGATGCCGCTAGGTTCGGTCCCCAAAAGACGGAGGAATCGCCTTGAATATTCCGAGCATCGATTTCGATCTGGGCGAAGATATCGGCATGCTGCGCGACACGCTGCGCGCCTTCGTGGAGGCGGAGATCGCCCCGCGTGCCGCCGATATCGAGAAAGCCAATCTGTTCCCGGCGGACCTCTGGAAGCGCCTCGGCGACCTCGGCCTGCTTGGCATGACCGCGCCGGAGCAATATGGCGGCTCCAACATGGGCTATCTCGCCCATATCGTCGCGATGGAGGAGATTTCGCGCGGCTCGGCCGCGGTCGGTCTCTCCTACGGTGCCCATTCCAATCTCTGCGTCAACCAGATCCGCCGCAACGGCAGTGATGCGCAGCGCGAGCGTTATCTGCCGAAGTTGATCTCCGGCGAGTATGTCGGCGCGCTCGCGATGTCCGAGCCCGGCGCCGGCTCCGACGTTGTGTCCATGAAACTGCGCGCCGACAAGCGCGGCGACCGCTACGTGCTCAACGGCTCGAAGATGTGGATCACCAATGGCGGCGATGCCGACGTGCTGGTGGTCTATGCCAAGACCGATCCGGAAGCGGGCCCGCGCGGCATGACCGCCTTCCTGGTCGAGAAGGGGGCCAAGGGCTTCAGCCACGGCCAGCATCTCGACAAGCTCGGCATGCGCGGCTCCAACACCTATCCACTGTTCTTCGACGAATGCGAGGTGCCGGAGGAGAACGTGCTTGGCAAGGTCGGCGAGGGCGTCGGGGTGCTGATGTCCGGCCTCGACTATGAGCGCACGGTCCTCTCCGGCGGCCCGCTCGGGATCATGGCGGCCTGCATGGACGCGGTGGTGCCCTACATGCACGAGCGCAAGCAGTTCGGCCAGCCGATCGGCGACTTCCAGCTCATGCAGGGCAAGCTCGCCGACATGTACGCGACCTGGCAGGCCACGCGCGCCTATGTCTATGCGGTGGGGCGTGCCTGCGACCGCGCCGATCACGCACGCAGCTTGCGCAAGGATGCGGCGGCTGCGATCCTCTATTCCGCGGAGAAGGCGACGTGGATGGCGGGCGAGGCGATCCAGGCGCTTGGCGGGGTCGGCTACACCTCCGAATTTCCGGTCGGACGGCTCTGGCGCGACGCCAAGCTCTACGAGATCGGCGCGGGGACTTCCGAGGTCCGCCGCATGCTGATCGGCCGCGAATTGATGGCTGAGACGGCTTAAAACCTTCACGCAATTGGAATCAACATGCCGCTCCATTCCAGCATCGATACGTCTTCGTCGGACTTTGCACGCAATTCCGAGGCCATGCGCAGCCTCGTCGCGGATCTGCGCGAAAAGCTGAGCCAGGTCGCCGGCGGCGGCGGTGAGGTCTCGCGCAACCGCCATACCTCGCGCGGCAAGATGCTGGCGCGGGAGCGCGTCGACCTCTTGGTCGATCCCGGCACCGCGTTCATGGAGCTGTCGCCGCTCGCGGCCTATGGCCTCTATGGCGGCGACGTGCATTCGGCCAGCGTTGTCTCCGGGGTCGGGCGCATCGCGGGTCGCGAATGCGTGATCGTTGCCAACGATGCCACCATCAAGGGCGGCACCTATTATCCCATGACCGTGAAGAAGCATCTGCGCGCGCAGGACGTGGCGCGGCAGAACAATCTTCCCTGCGTCTACATGGTGGATTCCGGCGGCGCCTTCCTGCCGCTGCAGGACGAGATCTTTCCGGACGAGCGTCATTTCGGCCGTATCTTCTACAACCAGGCCCAGATGTCGTCGCAAGGCATCCCGCAGATTGCCATCGTGATGGGCTCCTGCACGGCCGGCGGCGCCTATGTCCCCGCGATGTCGGACGAGAGCATCATCGTGCGCAATCAAGGCACCATCTTCCTCGGCGGGCCGCCGCTGGTGAAAGCGGCGACGGGCGAAGTGGTGACCGCGGAAGAGCTCGGCGGCGCCGACGTGCATTCGCGGCAATCGGGCGTGACCGATCATTACGCCCAGAACGACGCGCACGCGATCGGCATCGCCCGCCGCATTGTCGGCACGCTGAAACCATCGGTGCGACCGAACCTCAACATGCATCCGGCGAGTGATCCCTTGTTTGCGGCGGAGGAGATCTACGGCGTGGTGCCCGTCGACGGGCGCAAGCCGTTCGACGTGCGCGACATCATTGCGCGCGTGGTTGATGGCTCCGAATTCGACGAGTTCAAGAAGCTCTACGGCACGACGCTGGTGTGCGGCTTCGCTCACATCTGGGGTTTTCCGGTTGGCATCATCGCCAACAACGGCATTCTCTTCAGTGAAAGTTCGCTGAAGGGGGCGCATTTCATCGAGCTGTGCTGCCAGCGCGGCATTCCGCTGGTGTTTTTGCAGAACATTACCGGCTTCATGGTCGGCAAGAAGTACGAGGCCGGCGGCATCGCGCGTGACGGCGCCAAGCTGGTGACGGCGGTCGCGACGGCGTCGGTGCCGAAATTCACCGTCGTGATCGGCGGCTCCTATGGCGCCGGCAATTACGGCATGTGCGGTCGCGCCTACTCACCGCGCTTCCTCTGGATGTGGCCGAACGCCCGCATCTCGGTGATGGGCGGCGAGCAGGCCTCGATGGTGCTGAGCCAGGTCCGCCGCGACAATATCGAGGCCAAGGGCGACAGCTGGTCGAAAGAAGACGAAGATAAATTCCGCGAGCCGATCCGCGCGCAATATGAGAGCCAGGGGCACCCGTATTACGCGACCGCGCGGCTCTGGGACGACGGCGTGATCGACCCGGCCGATACAAGGCTGGTGCTCGGCCTTGGCCTCTCGGCCGCGTCGAATGCGCCGATCGAGCCGACGAAATTTGGCCTGTTCAGGATGTGATGCGATGGACCGCTCAAAGCTCTACCGTCGTTTTCGCACGCTCCTGATCGCCAACCGCGGCGAGATCGCCTGCCGGGTGATCCGCACCGCGCGCGCCATGGGCCTGCGCACCGTCGCGGTCTATTCCGAGGCCGACCGCGAGGCGATGCATGTCGCGCTCGCCGACGAGGCCGTACTGCTCGGACCCGCACGCGCTCGCGACAGCTATCTCAATGTCGAGCGGCTGATCGGGGCCGCGCGAAAGACCGGCGCGGAGGCGGTCCATCCCGGCTACGGCTTCCTATCTGAGAACGCCGAGTTTGCGCAGGCGTGCTTCGACGCCGGCCTGGTCTTCGTCGGCCCGACCGCCGCGATGATGACCGCGATGGGCTCGAAGTCCGGCTCCAAGGCGCTGATGGAGAAGGCCGGCGTACCGCTGGTGCCCGGCTATCACGGCGAGGCCCAGGACGATGCGACGCTGGCGAAGGCGGCCGAGAAAGTCGGTTTCCCCATTCTGGTAAAGGCGTCCGCCGGCGGCGGCGGCCGTGGCATGCGCATCGTTCGCTCCGTGGATGAACTTGCGCCTGCAATCGTCAGCGCGAAGCGGGAAGCAAAAGCCGCGTTCGGCGACGACCGCATGCTGATCGAAAAATACGTCGATAACCCCCGCCATATCGAGGTGCAGATCGTCGGCGATAGCCATGGCAATCTGCTCTCGCTGTTCGAGCGCGAATGCACGTTGCAGCGGCGGCACCAGAAGGTGATCGAGGAGGCGCCGTCGCCGACGCTCAATGCGGCCCAGCGCGAGACGGTCTGCGCCGCTGCGCGAAAGGCGGCCGGAGCCGTCAACTATGTCGGCGCCGGCACCATCGAGTTCGTCTCCGACGGCAAGGACGTGTTCTTCATCGAGATGAACACGCGCCTTCAGGTCGAGCATCCCGTGACCGAGCTGATCACCGGGATCGATCTGGTCGAGTGGCAGTTGCGGGTCGCCTTCGGCGAGGCGCTGCCGCTCAAACAAGATCAGATCAAGCTCAACGGACATGCGGTTGAGGCTCGGGTCTACGCGGAGAACCCGACCAAGAACTTCATGCCTTCGGTCGGCAAGATCTCGACCTGGCGGTTGCCCGCGGAAACCGGCGGCCTGCGCATCGACGCTGGCTATCGCGAGGGCGACGCCGTCTCGCCGTACTACGATGCGATGCTAGCGAAGATGATCGCCTGGGCGCCGACGCGGGAGGTCGCGATCGAGCGGCTGAACCGCGGGCTGGAAGAGTCCGACGTCCGCGGGATCGTCAGCAACATCCCGTTCCTGTCGGCGCTGATGACGCATCCGAAGGTGAGAGCGAACGCGATCGACACCGGCTTCATCGAACGCGAGCTTGCGGTCCTGACGCAGGCACCGCCGGCGCCCGGCGAGCTCGAGCTCTGCGCCGCCGTGGCCGCTGTGATCAACAACGAGCGGCAGGCTGCGCAGGCGGACGCGAATTCGCCCTGGCAAACCTTTGGCTGGATGCCGGTCGGCCGCCGCCAGCGCAACTTTACGTTCCGCGTTGGCCACGGACCCGAGCAGAAGGTTGTGCTGAACTACGGCAGCGGCCCGTCCACACTGGTGATCGGCGAACGCGAGCTGGCGTTTGCGATTGCGCCTCGCGACGGCGGCTTCGATCTGACTCTCGACGGCGTCAAATCGTCGGTCGCGGCCGTGATCGACGGTCATGAGCTGTATTTGCGCACGCGCAACGGGCGCTTCGACCTGCATTGGGTCGATCCGTTCGGCGGCGAGACCGAGGAGCAGGCCGGCGCGGATAAGATCGCAGCGCCCTTGCCGGGCACCGTCGTCGCCGTGCTGGCGGAGGAGGGGGCCAAGCTCGAGAAGGGCGCGCCGATCCTGACGCTGGAAGTGATGAAGATGGAGCAGACGCTGCGCGCGCCCTATGCCGGCGTGCTGAAGTCGATCAAATGCAAGGTCGGCGACATCGTCCAGGAGGGCATCGAGCTCGCCGTGGTCGAGCCTTCCGGAGAATGAGATGAGCGACCCCGTCCGCATCATCGAAATGGGGCCCCGCGACGGCCTGCAGAACGAGAAGACGGCGGTCAGCGTCGAGGCGCGGATCGCCTTCATCGAGGCGCTGGTCGCGGCTGGCCTCAATACGGTCGAGGTCGGCGCCTTCGTCTCGCCCAAGGCGATCCCGCAGATGGCGAGCTCGGATGCCGTGCTGCGCGGCGTCAGCCATTTGACCGGTGCCGAATTCCACGTGCTGGTGCCGAACGAGAAGGGCTATGACGCCGCGCGCGCGGCCGGCGCCAAGATCGTCTCGGTGTTCGCCGCGGTTTCCGAAGGCTTTTCGCGGGCCAACATCAATTGCACGGTCGCGGAGTCCATCGAACGGTTCAAGCCGGTGCTGGCGCGCGCCAAGGCTGATGGTGTCAAGGTACGCGGCTATATCTCCTGCGTGCTGGGCTGTCCCTTCGACGGCGAGATCAAGCCGAAAGCCGTCGCCGATCTCGCCACCACGCTGTGGGAGCTCGGCTGCTACGAAATCTCGCTCGGCGACACCATCGGCGTCGGCACGCCTGATAAAGCCAAGGAGATGCTGCGCGCGGTCAGCGCCAACATCCCGCCCGCCAATCTCTCGATGCATTTCCACGACACCTACGGCCAGGCGCTCGCCAATCTGTATGCGGGGATGGAGGAAGGCGTCCACGTCATCGATGCCGCCGCCGGCGGCCTCGGCGGCTGCCCCTACGCGCCGGGCGCGACGGGCAACGTTGCGACCGAGGACGTCGTCTACATGCTCGAGGGCATGGGAATCAGGACCGGCGTTGATATGGAGAAGCTGCTGGCTGTCACGAACGAGATGAGTCGCGTGCTCGGCAAACCGCCCGTGAGCCGCGTGGCGTCCGCACTGAATGCAAGGAAGAAGCGGGCAGCTTCGTAGGGTGGGCAAAGGCGCATAGCGCCGTGCCCACCATCTTTCCACGATTTCGATCTCAGTGGTGGGCACGCTTCGCTTTGCCCACCCTACGTGCGCTCAGGCTGCCTTCAACCCAACATCGGGCAGGCGCGGCCGGCTCTTGAGCGCCTTGGCCATCATCGCCTCGACCTCGGCCTTCTCCTGCGGCAGCAGCGCGAGGCGGGGCGGGCGGGTCAGCGCGGTGCCGCGGCCCATGATGTGCTCGCACAGCTTGATGCACTGGACGAGGTCCGGGCGTGCGTCGAGATGCAAGAGCGGCATGAACCATTCGTAGAGCGGCATCGCCTCGGCATAGCGTCCGGCCTTGGCCAGGCGAAACAGCGTCTCGCCCTCGCGCGGAAAGGCGTTCGACATGCCGGACACCCACCCCACGGCGCCCATGGCGATGCTCTCGACGATGACGTCGTCGAGGCCGGCGAACAGCACGAAGCGATCGCCGACCATGTTCCTGGTGTCGATGAAGCGCCTTGTGTCGCCCGAGGAATCCTTGAAGCAGACGACGGTCTCGACGTCGGCGAGCGTGGCCAGAATGTCGGGGGTGACGTCGTTCTTGTAGATCGGCGGATTGTTGTAGAGCATCACCGGCAGGTCCGTCGCGGTGGCGACGGCGCGGAAATGCGCGGCGGTCTCGTGCGGCTTGGACGAATAGACCAGGGCCGGCATCACCATCACGCCGTCGATGCCGACGCGCGCGGCCTCCTTCGCGGTTTCGACTGCGAAGGCCGTGGTGAATTCGGCGATGCCGCACAGCACGGGCACGCGGCCGGCCGCAACGGATTTCGCCGTCTCCATGATCGCGACCTTCTCCTTGCGCTCCAGCGAGGTGTTCTCGCCGACCGAGCCGCAGACGATCAGGCCGGAGACGCCATCACGGATCAGTCCGTCCATCACCTTCGCGGTCGCGTCGATGTCGAGCGAGAGATCGTCGTGGAATTGCGTGGTGACGGCCGGGAAGACGCCCTCCCAGGAAACGCGGCGGCTCATGATTTGACTCCGAGTGGATTTGGCCGGCGGGGGGCTGGATCCGCCGGGGTTCTTGGAAGGGGATGGCGGTTGGGGTCAGAGCGTGGCGCCGACCTTGCGCAGCTCGGCGAGGACGGGCGCCTTCGGCAGCCAGATCTTGTCGAACTCGGCAATGACGGCTTCGGTATCGCCGGCCGGCACCTGGCGGATCGGGATCGGGGCATTGCGGAAATTCTCGATCAGCGCGGGCTCGTTGGAGGCCAATTCGTCGATCTGCGCATCCAGCGTCGACTTGACGGTCTTGGCGATCAGCTCGCGGTCGGCGGCGGGGAGCGACTGCCAGACCCGGCCCGAGAGCACTGCGGCCATCGGCATGAAGACGGCGTTCATCTGCAGGATCACCTTCGACACCTTGTCGAAGCGCTGGTTCCAGGAGAATTCGAGATCAGCCTCGAGACCGTCGACCTGGCCATTGGCCATCGCGTCGAACACCTGCGGCGTCGGGATCGGCGTCGGAGCTGCACCCAGCGAGGAATAGAAATCGCGATAGACCGGCGTCGGATTGATGCGCAGCTTCATGCCTTTGATGTCGGCGAGCGAAGTCAGGTCCTTTGAGGAGAATACCGCCCGCATGCCGGTGATGCCCCAGCCGAGCCCGATCGTTCCGGTCTCCTGCGGCAGCACCTCGAACAGCTTCACCGCCGCCGGATGCCGTACGAATTTCGCCACTGCGGGCGTCGAGCGGACGATGTAGGGCGCATTGATCGCTGCAATGTGCGGCACGCGCGAGCCGAGCTCTGCGGCCTGGACGAAGCCCATGTCGAGCGCGCCGGACTGCAATTGCTGCATCATCGCGGGCTCGTTGCCGAGCTGGCCGGAGTGAAATACGGTCAGGGTCAGGCGGCCGTTGGTCGCCGCCTTGAGATCTTCACCGAATTTGAGCGCAGCCTTGTTCCAGGAATGGCCGTTCGGCGTAATCAGGCCGAGACGGAATTCCTTGGCCTGGGCGAGCGCCAACGACGGCGCGAACACCGATGCGGCGGCGCTGGCTGCGAGAAAGCGGCGGCGTGAAAGCGGCATGGTCGGGCTTCCTTTTGGACGGGCCTATTTGATCAGGATCAGCGAGAGTGACGGATAGAGCGAGAGCAGCACCAGCAGGACGCAGGAGATGACGAAGAACGGCAGCGTCACCATGAACATCTTGCCGGGCTTGGCGCCGGTGACAGCGGCCGCGACGAAGAAGCAGAGCCCGACCGGCGGCGACAACAGGCCGAGCACGAGGTTGATCACCACCACGACGCCGAAATGCCTGGGATCGATGTGATAGACGTCGGTTGCAACAGGCAGCAAGATCGGCACCGTCATGATCAGGCCGGGAATGCCGTCGATGACGGTGCCGATCACCAGCAGGATGACATTGCAGATCAGCATGAAGCTGATCGGGTCCTTGGCGGCCGTCTGGATCCAGGCGGCGGTTTCCTGCGGCACCTTGCCGAAGATCAGCACCCAGGAGAACACCGCCGCGGCGGCCACCAGGAACAGCACGATCGCCGAATAGATCGCGCTGCGCAGCATCATCTGCGGCAACTGCGAGAATTCGAACTCCCTGGTCCAGAACTTTCCGACCAGGGCTGCGGCAACGGCGCCGACGGCGGCGGATTCCGTCGCGTTGGCGAGACCGCCGAGGATGGTGCCGACGATGACGATCGGGATCAGTAGGGTGGGCGAGGTCCGCAGGATCGTCGCCACGCGCTGCCGCGGCGTCTGATAGTCGGCGCGCGGATAGTTGTAGACGTATCCCATCAGCGCAATGACGACACAAAACATCACCGTGAGGATCACGCCGGGCACGATGCCGGCGATCAGCATGTCGCTGACCGAGACCTGTGCGAGCACGCTGTAGACCACGAACATCACCGAGGGCGGAATGATCGGACCGAGCATGCCGCCATAGGCGGTCAAGCCCGCCGCAAACGTCTTGTCGTAGCCCTTCTTCTCCATCTCCGGCACCATGATCTGGGCCATGATCGCGACCTGTGCGGTCGCTGACCCCAGGATCGAGGAGATGAACATGTTGGCGAGGATGTTGACGTAGGCGAGGCCGCCCTTGAGCGAGCCGACGAAGGCCATCGCCATGTCGACGATGCGCCGCGTGATGCCGCCGCCGTTCATGATCTCGCCGATCAGGATGAAGAGCGGGATCGCGATCAGGCCGTAGCTGTCGACGCCGCCGAACAGCTGGAGCGGATAGGACTGGAACAGCACCGGATTGCCGGATGCGGCGATGTAGACCAGGCCGGCGAGACACAGGCAGAGACCGATCGGTACGCCGACCAGCATGATCGCGAGGAAGGCTGCCGACGTGATCATCAGTTGACCCCGTCGAGCTCGGAGAGCGCAAAGCCCTTCGGTGGGATGCGCGGGACCAGTTCGAGATCTTCCAGCAAATTGGCGAGACCATGCACGGTCATCGACACCGCGAAGATCGGCAGCGTCAGATAGAGCACCCAGGTCGGCCAGTTCAGCGTCTGGGTATGCTCCGTGTAGAGGAAATTGAAGGTCTGGGCCGCCAGCTTGCGCCCGTCGAAGCCGGCGCGGGCGAGGCCAATCGGGTCCATCCAAAGCACGCAGGTGACGATCAGGGCGAGACCGAACACGACGACGAGGCCGGTCGAGATCACCTTCGCGATCTTCTGGGCGCGGAGCGAAAGACGTTCCGTCAGCATCGTCACCGCGAAATCGAGCCGCAGCCGCGTCATCGCGGAGGCGCCGACGAATGTCAGCCAGACCACGCAATAGACCGCGGACTCGTCGATCCAGTAGATCGGGAAATGCGAGTAGCGGGTGACGACGTTGACCAGGATCAGGGCGGTGAGCAGGTACATCAGGCCCATCAATGCGATCCGCTCGACGGCGAGCAGGGCGCAGGAGGCGCGGACGACCATGCGTCGAACGCTGAACGCGCGCGTGGCCGGCATCGTCTGCTCGATCATGAAGAGGCCCCATTGCCCGCAAGATTTGTCGTGCGATGGCCGAATGTATAATTTATACATTTTGGCTGTCAAATGGAATCGCGGATTGCGTCGAAGGCGTGCACGCGCTTTTTGCGGGGACGCGATGACCTCAACATGCAAGACAGGGACCGTTCCGGCCGGCCGAGTCGGAGAGGGACGGAAGATCGGATGAAACTGCCTCTGAAGCATCGCACCCTGTCGGCTGCGATCGTCGACCAGCTCCGGCAAGCAATCCTCGACGGGACCTATCCGGCCGGATCGCAACTGCGCCAGGATGCGCTCGGCGAGGCCTATGGCGTCAGCCGTATCCCCGTGCGCGAGGCGCTGTTTCAGCTCGAAGCGGAAGGCCTGGTGCGGATCGTTCCGCAGAAGGGCGCCATCGTCTCCGAGCTGTCACTGGACGAGATCAACGACGTCTTCGACCTGCGCCGGATCCTGGAGCCGCGGCTGCTGGCGCACTCGGCTCCCCGGTTCACGGCGGAGGATTTCGCAGGGCTCGACGACATCCACAAAAGCTTCGAGAAGGCGATCAAGGCCCGCAACGTCAGCGAATGGGGGCAGCTCAATGCCGACTTCCACATGGCGCTCTACATCCACGCGCCGCAGCCCCGCACCCGGGCGATCGTGCTGTCACTGCTCCAGACCAGCGACCGCTACACGCGGCTTCAGCTCTCCAACACCAAGGCGATGGGCACGGCGGAGAAGGAGCATGCCCATCTGATCGCGCTCTGCCGCGCGCAGAAGATCGAGGAGGCCTGCCGGTTTTTGGAGCGTCACATTGAAGCCGTGCGCAAAGATCTGCTGCAGGTGGTGGGTGGCGGCACGCTCGCGCCGAAGTCGCGGCGGAAGCGCGAGTCGTAATCGACGCGCTGGTAGGGTGGGCAAAGCGAAGCGTGCCCACCACTTTTCGCGGAAGCACAGAGAGGTGGTGGGCACGGCGCTGCGCGCCTTTGCCCACCCTACAGCACTTGCGATTGCCGCTACCTGCTCCCGTCCGGCCCCATCACCAGGTCCGGCAGTGCGGTCGAGATGCCCGGCACGAAGCACAGCAGCAGCACCGCGAGCATCATCAAGAGCACGAAAGGAAGCGTGCCCCAGATCACCTCGCGCAGGGGAATGTCCGGCGCGACGTTGCGGATGACGAAGATGTTGAGCCCGACGGGTGGATGGATCAGTCCCATCTCCATCACGATGGTCATGACGACGCCGAACCAGATGATGTCGAAATTGGCGGCACGGAGCGGCGGCAGGATGATCGGCGCGGTCATGAGAATAATCGAGACCGGCGGCAGGAAGAAGCCGAGCACGACGACCATGACGAGGATCGCGAACAAGAGGCCCCAGCGCGGCAGATGCATCGCGACGACGGATTCGGCGGCCGATTGCGAGATGTGCAGATAGCTCATCACGTAGGAATAGAGCAGCGACATGCCGATGATCATCATCAGCATGGTCGATTCCCGGATCGTCGATTTCAGGATCGGGGCGAGGTCGCTCGGCCGCCACACGCTGTAGATCGCCGCGATCAGCGCCAGCGCCAGGAGACCGCCGAGGCCGGCAGTCTCCGACGGCGTGGCGTAGCCGCCATAGAGCGCGATCATGACGCCGGTGAGCAGCAGCACGAAGGGGATTACGCGTGGCAGCACGCTGAAGCGTTCCGCAAGCGTGTACTCGTCGCGGGCGAGGATCGCAGCTTCCGGCCCGCCGTTCTTGTAGATCGCTTCGGCCGCGGCGTATTCCTGGCGGAAGCGGATCACGGCGTAGACGCCGAACAGCGAGACCAGCAGCAGGCCGGGCCCGATGCCGGCGAGGAACAGCCGTCCCAGCGATTTTTCGGCGGCGACCGCAAACAGGATCATGGTGATCGACGGCGGGAGCAGAATGCCGAGCGTGCCGCCGGCGGCGATGATGCCCGCGGCAAAACCACCGGAATAGCCGCGCTTGCGCATCTCGGGGATGCCAGCCGAGCCGATTGCCGAGCAGGTCGCGGGCGAGGAGCCCGCCATCGCCGCAAACAGCGCGCAGGCAAACACATTGGCGACGCCGAGGCCGCCGGGGACGCGGTGCAGCCAGGCGTGCAGAGCCGAATAGAGATCCTGGCCCGCGCGAGACTTGCCGATCGCGGCGCCCTTCAGGATGAAGAGCGGGATCGACAGCAGCGTGATCGAGGCCATTTCCTCGTAGACGTTCTGCGTCACCGTATCGAGAGAGGCGGCGGGCATGTAGATGCCCATGAACACGACCGCGACCGCGCCGAGCGCGAACGCAATCGGCATGCCCGAAAACATCACGACCAGCGTCGCAATTCCGTATGCGAGGCCGATACCGAAAACGCTCATGAACGCCTGGCTCCAGCGAAAGGCAGCGCAAGCTGCACGAAGATCTGGACGCAGAGCAGGCTCATGCCGAACGCCATCAGCGAATAGGGGATGGCCAGCGGCGGCGACCACATCGAGTTCGAGACCTGGCCGTCGACATAGGCTTCATGCGCCAGCGTCCACGACTTCCAGGCGAAGAAAGCGCAGAACAGAAGCGTCACGGCGTCGACCAGCCACAGCCTGATCCGGTTCGCCAGCGGCGAGAGCAGGCCGACGAAGGCCTCGATGCCGATGTGACCGCGGTTCTGCTGTACGTAGGCGGCGGTCATGAAGGTGGCGCCGACCAGCAGGAACACCGCAGCCTCGTCCTGCCAGTAATTGGCGGCCTTGAACAAGGCGCGGCTGAGCACGCTGTAGCTCAGGATGGCGCAGGCGGCGATCAGCGCAATCGCGGCGAACACGACGATGATGTTGTTGAGGATGGCGAGACCGCGATCGATCGCCGCCGCAAGGCCAGTCCTTGCGGCAGCGTTGGCCTGGTCGTCACGATCCGGAAGCGGACCGTGGCTCATGCGGCGACGTCGGTCGCGAGCTTGAGCAGGTTGGCCGAGGTCGCGGTCTTGGCGCCGTAGTCTTTCCATGCGGTGTCGCGGGCGATGTCGCGCCACTTGCCGACGGTCGCGGCATCGAGCGCCGAGACCTTGGCGCCGGCCTTCTCGTAGACCTTGGCGACCTCGACGTCGTCGTCCTGCGCGCCCTTGCGGCCGAAGGCTTCGAGCTCGGTGCCGACCGCGAGCAGGACGTCCTGCTGGTTCTTCGGCAGCTTGTCGAAGATCGCCTTCGACATCATCAGCGGCTCGAGCATGAACCAGTAGGACGCGCCTGCGCCCGAGGTCAGCGATTTCGCGACCTCTTCGAGGCGGAACGAGATCAGGCTGGTCGAGGAGGTGATGCCGGCATCGCAGGCCCCCGTCTGCATCGCTGCGTAGATTTCGTTCGAGGGCACCGACAGCACGGATGCGCCGGCGGTCTGCAGCACCATGTCCATCTCGCGCGAGCCGCCGCGCACCTTGAGACCCTTGGCATCTTCGGGGGCCACGATCGGCTTGGAGCGGCTGGCGACGCCGCCGGCCTGCCACACCCAGCTGAGCAGGATGATGCCCTTGTCGGCGAGGAAGTCGGTCAACGCCTTGCCGACCGGCTCCTTCTTCCAGCGCATGCCCTGGTCGTAGGTGGTGACGAGGCCCGGCATCAGGCCGATATTTGTTTCCGGCAATTCGCCGCCGGCGTAGGGCATCGGGTAGAGGCTGATGTCGAGCGCGCCCTTGCGCATCGCGGAGAACTGCGCGTTGGTCTTGATCAGGGAGGAGTTCGGATAGATTTCGGCGGCGATGTCGCCGTTGCTGCGCTTGGCGACTTCGGCGGCGAACATGCGGCAGAGCCGGTCGCGGAAATCGCCCTTGTCAACGGTGCCGCCCGGGAATTGATGCGAGATCTTCAGCGTGGTCGCGGCATGCGCGGTGCCGGTGCTGAAACGGAGAATGGCGGGTGCGGCGACGGCGGTCGCGATCAAGTGGCGGCGCGTGAGCATGGTGTGATTCCCTTTGGACGTTTCTTGGACGGTTCTTGCTTGCTGTGATTTTGGGCGGGTCTTTGAGACCGTGCTGAGGCCCATCCTAGCCGGTCTTTCAGACAATGTTCTCTAGTCTGATAGTTCGAGACCGAATGCCGCGGCAAGTGTCGACCATGCTGCGTTGCACACTTCTGGGTGTTTCTGCATCCGTCCAACGAAGGGGCGGCGGGGGCGCAGAAATTTATCAGCGGTCGCGTAACAACGCCCCGTGGCAATCCGTCGAGATCAGATAGCGGCGTCCGTCGCTGACAAACATCATCTCGAAGGGAAGACCAGTCATGACCATTCGTACCCGCATCGCGCTCGGCGTTTCGGCGGCCGTTCTCTCGCTCGGCCTCGCGCTGTCGCCGGCCGCCTTTGCCCAGGACAAGATGGGCAAGGATGACGGCATGATGAAAAAGGACACGATGTCCAAGGACGGCATGAAGAAGGACACCATGTCCAAGGACGACGGCATGAAGAAGGACACGATGTCGAAGGACGGGATGAAGAAAGACGACGGGATGATGAAGAAGCACTGATCTTCCATCGTCGAGGCGGCGCTTGCGACAGCCAGACGCGCGCCAAAAATCCGGGGGCGGTCACGTAGACCGCCCCCGGAGTATTGTTTCAGTCCAAATTCAATTGAACGTGACTTGCGAACGTTACTTGCGCTTCGCCTTGCGGGCGGCGTAGCGGGCGTCTCGCTTGGCCTTTTGATCGGCCTCGGCTTCGGCGGCCTTCGCGACGGCTTCTTCGGCTTCGCGGGCGATCCGCGCGGCCTCGAGCGCGGCAGCCTCTTCTTGAAGGCGCTTCTGCTCGGCCTTTTCCGTCTCGCGCGCAGCCTTTGCCTCGGCGCGCTTGGCCGCAAGGGCCTCGCGCTCCGCACGCTTCGCCACAACCGCGGGATCATCCGGCCCCGGCTGCGACTTGAATTTGTTCAAAAGGTTTTTGCGTGCTTCCTGTGCCGCCTTTTGCCGGTCGGAGAAGCCTGGTTCCCTAAATCCACTCATCGGCGAACCTTGTCATCCTCGCTTTCGATCCTACATCACTGCCTGTTGGTACGTCGGCTGGGCATAGCGGGCGCCGCGCGACGCAGATGCGTGTACATCGGCGCGCGCCGTGATGCCACCTATAATCGCAGCCGATCAGGTAGACGAAAATCGCCGCCCCCGACGATCTCTCGTAGCCCCGAAAAACTGCCGAATTGTGATGCCCCTCATAAGGGGCACCAGGGCGGCGCCTAGCGTCCCGCCTGGTATGAGACGCGGAGCACGGGCATGACGATCTCAAGACTGAGCCTGAAGGCGCTCGCAATCGCCGTCGCGGTGGCAACCCTGGCTGGTGTCACGCTGCTCTTCGCCAGCCCGCAGCCGATCGAAAGTGCCGTCCTGGGTGCAGATTGGGAATGCACCCAGACTGCGTTTGTGCTCACGACCTGCGCACCGCGGGCCCAGCAGGCGATCCCGGCCGCCGAAACCTCGCGCAAGGAAGCGATCCGGCCGACGCGGGGCTAACCGGGAGAAGCTGGGCGGGATGTGACGCCACGCCGCAGAGGTGATAAAGCCCGCTCGCCCCGTGATCGGTCAGCCATGTCCAAGTCCGAAGCCAAGCCCGAGCCTAAGCCCAAACCGGGCGCGAAGCTCAAATCCCCTCCAAAACCTCAATCCGGTGACAACCGCCGCGGCGCCATCGCCGGCTTGATCATCGCGATTGTCATCCTCGGCGTCGGCTGGTGGCTCGCCCGCGATCTCACCTCCGCGAGCAAGATGCAGGACTGCCTGATGTCCGGGCGAAGCAACTGCAATGTGATCGAGCCGGCCCGCTAGAGGCACTCCAGAGCGGCCCGCGCGGACGAAAAAATGTCGTGATCTTAATCATTTGTAACGGGACTTGGCCGACCAAAGCAGGTCAGTCATGTCAGCCGGCATCAGCTCAGCGCGAGCCGAATCGTCTATCGCGCCAGGCATCACGGCCATCGACGGCAATCGAGAGAGTAGGGGGCAAGCACGCATGAGTGCGTCCAGTCGCATCAAGATCATCATTCCCTTGGTTTCGGCCATGTCATTGCTCGCCGTCCCGGCGCAGGCTCAGGACGCGCGGCCGCCGAGAGACGCCGCCCAGCCATCGCCCGGGCCGAGCGCAGGTGCGCCGCCGCAGAACATGCGCAAGGGGCCGCCGCCGCAGCAGGCTGCCCGGCCCGTGCTACAGCCCGGCGGCCAGCCTCACGCGGGCGGTCCGGGCTATGCAGGTTCTGGTCCGCGCAATGCCGGCGGTCCGCCGCCCGGACGCAATTACGCCAGGGGTCCCGCACCGGCGCGCGATTGGGGCGGACACACCTATCGCGGCCATCTCGCCTGGGATGGCGGACGCTGGCGCCACGAAGTCCACGACGGCCGCTCCGGCTGGTGGTGGGATGTGGGCGGCGCGCGGTATTATTATCCGCAGCGCATGGAAGGGCCTCCGGCCTACATCTCGGAGGATTATTACGATGACGTGCCTGTGGCCTACACCCCGCCGCCGGTCGCCTACGAACCGCCGCCTCCGCCGCCGCCGGCGGATCCTGGTGCGAGCGCGCTTGGCGGCGCTATCGTCGGCGGCGTGCTGGGGGGCCTGATCTCGGGCAACGCCTCGGGCGCGGCCGCAGGCGCCGTGATCGGCGGTGCCACCGGGGCGATCGCCGGCGCGACGGCTGCTTCGCGCCCCGGCTACTATTTGGCCCAGGGCAACTGCTACTACCGCTATCCGAGCGGCCAGTATGTGCAGGCCGATCCCCGGGCGTGTTACTGAGCACTCCAGGCGAGACCTGAAGCGATGAGGCGGGCGAAAAGTCCGCCTCTTTTCGTTTTGCGCTGGCCGTCAGCTGGCCGGGAATTGATTCAAGGGGGATCGCCCGCGCGTCAGGACACCAGCCAGCTGAAGAACGCGATCGCGGCCCAGACCAGGCCTGCGATCCAGGCCAGCATCACGATGCCGATGGTCGCAAGATAAGCGATGCCGAGCGGGTCGGATCTTTCGCGTCGCGTCGGGACGGCAATTTCGGCTGCGGCTTCTTGCGTCATGACGGGAATATCTCCCATGCCTTCTCCCTCTCTGGGAGCGCTGAGAACTGTTTAGCGGAGGCGCCGGGCGCCGGCTGTGACGCACTTCACAGATCGGTACGCACCAAGCCCACAATCGGGGCGGATCGTTCGACAGATGCGTGAGCTGGATCGCGTCGCAAATCCGTGTCGGGAGGCATTAACCCCGCAATCATACGGACGAAATTGCCACGCGCTTGTCCAGATCGTCCGGCTAGAATTGCTTCATGTGTACCAAGTACGATCCACAGCACGAAGCCGAGGCGGCGATGAAGCGCGCCGTGGCGGCCGATGGCCCCGACCGGCAACGTCTCATCGAGCTGGCCCTGGCCTGGCACCAACTCGCCCGCGACCGGCGCGAAGAGCGGACGGACTGAGCCCACGCTCTTACGACAATATCCGTATTCAAAGAAAAACCCTGTGCTCGGGGGGACGAGCACGGGGTTCTCGAGAGCCGATCGGGGCTGGCAAATCGGCACCACTCGATATCGAACGCGCTGATCGCAGGTTCGTTCCGCGCCCCCTCAATTCTTTTCGCGCGAAGATCATGAAGGGCGACCGGGGGAGGGCGTCTTGCCGATGGAACGTCGGTTCCCCGCCGACGTTGAGCCGCTATGACCGATCCCGAGTTGCGCGCACAGTCCTTCGAGATTGCCTGGAAGTATCTCGACCAATCCGGCCTGCTTACTGGCGAGCGCAGGGACGCGGCCCGGTTCATCCTGAACAGGATCGACCGCATGATGTTGGGTGGCGAGAGGCGACGATTGCTGCTGTCCAACGCCGCGATCGACGCCTACCGCTTCCGGCCCGTGCTCGTGACGCTCGAGGCCTGACGCGAGCCGTCGAAACGCGACGTTAAGACTCGTTCGGGCGACGATTTTCCGATCGCGTTTCGTTTCGGAGAACGAAGCGGAGCAGGACCGTGAACAAACAAAAAGTCCCCGAGGGGACTTGCTGGCTCAGGCTGCTTCCGACTTCGGCACCGCGTCGGCATTGACCGAAAGCTTGACGACATCGCCTTCGACGGCACCGACATATTTCGTGTCGATGTAATGATGATGGTCCTTGTGACCTTCCGGGCTGTCCTTCCGCGTCAGCTTGATGCGGTTGCCCTCGACGCGGTCGACGGTGCCGACATGTGCGCCGTCCTTGCCGACGATCTTCATGTGCTCTCTGATCTCGCTCATGATGTTCTCCTTGTGCAGTGTCAACGGCGAGGACCGGTCTTCGTTGCAAGGATGAGCGCGGCCGACTGTTTGGAGCCAATGCGTTCGCCGAACGTTGAAAGGCCGTCGCAATTGCCAAGACCACCTTCGTCAAGATCCGCATGGAGACCTCCGAGGCCTATCTCGAACGAAAGCACAGGGAAATCGGGCTGCTGAACGATTGCCTGAGGAGCCCGCTGCATTTGGCTCGGCCGCAATCGGTCGACGAGGTCGTGGTCTCCAAGTTTCAGCTCGCCGCCGCGCTACGCGCGGAGCATGCGCTCCAGGACTGGAAGGCGACGGAGACCGCCTGGTCGCACGCGGCGTCTCCCAGCAGCGGTCCGTTCGTGTTCAGCTACGATTATCAGCGCGCGGACCTCAAGGTGCGTGGTCCCTCGTTCTACGAACTCGAGCGGAGCTGCGGGAGCGAGGCGATCTATACCGCATCCGGCATGGCCGCGATCTCCGCGCTGCTGCTCGCGTCCGCACGAATCATCGGCAAGGCAGACGTCGTGGTGCTGCCGGGCACCTACGGCGAGACACTGGAGCTGATCGAGAGCCTCGTCCCCCATTTACGGCTTGTCACCGCCAGCCTCCCGCTGGGCGAAGCGTTTGCTGCGGCAGCCTCGCCACGGTTTCTCCTGCTGGATTCATGCGCCCCTGCCGCGGCGTTCGAAGCGGCTTTGCGTTGCGACGGTTCGGGGCTCGACCTGTTGATTTTCGACACGACATGTTTCGCCGGCAGATCGGGGCGCATCCGGCGCGTTCTGAGATGGGCCGCGCGATTGGACATTCCGGTCGTGTTGGTGCGAAGCCACAACAAGCTGGATTCGCTCGGGGTGGAATACGGCCGGCTCGGCTCTGCCGTATTCGTGCATTGGAGCCGGAAAGACCTGAATGCAGGCCAGCTGCTGTCCGAGAGCCTGGCGGCGGAAACCGGCAATGCCGTCCGGCTTCTCGGTGGCGCGGCGTTGCCGGCACACTTCCCGCCATTCGTGGGCTCAGCGGGCTATTGGGCCCTGACGAAAAAACGCGTCGCGGCGATCCTGCGCAACGGTCGCCACACGGCGCGATATTTCGCCGCCGAGCTCGGTTCGCTCTCGGCCGAGCTGCATTTCACCCACGGCCTCTATGTCACGCTTCGCGGCAGGCGCTCCCTCGATGAGGCGACCGCGCGGCAGGCGGCCGAGGACATGAGCCGCGACCTCGGCGGCGAAGGCTTCCCCATCCGCCACGCCGGCAGCTTTGGTTTCGATTTCGCGGCGACCGAGTGGTTTCACGACGCGACTACGGATCGGTACAGCGTCCGGGTGGCGGTGCCGGATCTGCCGACCGAGTCGTGGAAGAATCTTGCGGCGGCGATCGCCGGATGGTGGGCGCGACATCAGGGCGACACTGAAGAGTGAGTGCGGTGCAAGGCCATGACAGAGCGACCGACAGCGTTTCCTTACAGGGAATGCACGTGGCATGTTTCAGACGAACAGTCCCAGCAATGGCTTGCGGTGCTTGAAAAGACGGGTGCAGCCAACGTCCGAGCGCGCCTAGCCCAGACCGACGCGGCATCCGCAGGAGCGATTGCGATCGGAACCGCGCCCGTCATGACGATCGGGTTCGCCCAGGAATGGCTGAACTGGAAAGATAATCAAAAATCCGAGGCGGATATCGAACGGCACGAGCGGCAGATCTGGTGGACTCGGACCGCGGCAATCGCCGCATCGGTCGCCGCCTTGAGCGCACTGTTCGGCTGGATTTGGACGATCTTCATCCGGGGGAATAATGGCCTGTAACAAACATGATTGTTACGTTGCGCATACATCCGCGAGACGAGCGGCGACAAACTGCGCTGTTTCAATCGATCGCCAGGCATTCTTCCACGGCCGGCTTCTGGTGGCCGCGACGTGCCCAGGCTTGAACGGCGAAGGCGAGTTGGTGCTGACTCGCCGCCGCGTCCACGATGGAGGCCCGCGCCGTCGCGATGGGCTTTGTGATCACCCCGGAGTTCACGACTCCCGCGTCAACTGCCAGGAACGATATTGCCACAACCGCCACCGCAGATGCGATCGCCATTCTCGTCAAGTCGGATAGTGGCATCAAAGTCCTTATCGGGGCGCAAGTCGCTCGGCGGATACATAGGGTTCGTTTGCCCGGATCAAAGCCCGGAGGGAGGCGACCCACGCGTTCGTGAAGGACGGTGGATTCTGCAGGCGCGCGTCGTAGACCGGGCTTACAGTGAACGCCGGTGTATCGAGTCAGCGTGCGCCGGACGATGTCCCCGTCCGATGAGACTGAATATGGCGATCCCGGCAGGAATCGAACCTGCAACCCTCAGAGTAGAAATCTGATGCTCTATCCAGTTGAGCTACGGGACCGTCTTGAGCCGCCCTGGTTGGGGCCGGCTGTTCATCTACCATGCCATTATGAAAAATATCGTCTTTCGCCAAGCCTGAACCGAACCGTTTTCCTCGAAGCCGCGACAAAGCGGAACGGTGGGGTGTCAGGGTGCCGGGTTGAGCGGCAGCGGACTGGACGATGGATCACATCGCCGGGAACGCTGGCCAGCTTCCGGGACACGGCCGCCGGACGACTGGTCGGGTATTACTGCGCCATCAGGACGGCGTGCGCGGCGGTAGCTTGATCGGTCTCCTCTGGGCGTGCCTTGTCATGGCGAATGCGACGGTTTGCACCTTTGGTTCCATCGCCTTGAGTCGGTCACCTTTCCGCGCATTTCATGCGACAAGCGGCGTTCGTCCGCGATTTCCGGGAGTCCATCCATGATCGGTCTTGTTCGCGCCGTCACACTCTGCGCCACGCTGGCGTTCGGCCTTAGCGTAGCGCAGGCCGCCGACAAAGCCTTCAAGCGGGACGACCTCGCCGATTCCGCGATCAAACTGGAGGCGCAGATCAAGGGCGAGGCGGGGCCGGTCGCCAAGAGCGGCGCGAGCTTACGCACCGACGCCGATGCTGCCTTCCGGCGCAACGACTATCGCACCGGCCTGTCGGTGCTCGGCCAGATCGCGGCGACCACGCCGGAGGACGCCGGCAACTGGCTGCGCCTGGCGAAAGTCATCTTCCAGATCACGCCCAAGAGCTCGAGCGAACAGACGTTTCTGCTGGAGCGCGCCTCGACTGCCGCCTACATCGCCTACCAGCGCGCCGGCAATGCGGGCGAGGAGGCCGATTCGCTCGCGGTGCTCGGCAAGTCGCTGTCCGAACGCAAGCTGTGGCGGCCGGCGCTTGATGCACTGCGGCTGTCGCTCGACATGCGCGAGGTCGCCGACGTCCGGGGCCAGTACGAGAAGATGCGCGACGAGCACGGGTTTCGGTTGCTCGACTACACCGTGGACTCGGACTCCGCCAGTCCGCGCGCCTGCTTCCAGTTCTCGGAGGAGCTGGCAAAACGCACCGATTTCGCGCCGTACCTCGCGCTGGCGGGCCAGGACAAGCCGGCTTTGTCGGCCGAGGGCAAGCAGCTCTGCGTCGATGGGCTCAAGCACGGCGAGCGCTACAACATCAATCTGCGCGCCGGCCTGCCGTCCACCGTGAAGGAAGGCCTGCCGAAATCG
Organism: Bradyrhizobium sp. MI1.10; assembly: GCF_055811035.1. Taxonomy (NCBI): domain Bacteria; kingdom Pseudomonadati; phylum Pseudomonadota; class Alphaproteobacteria; order Hyphomicrobiales; family Nitrobacteraceae; genus Bradyrhizobium; species Bradyrhizobium sp. MI1.10. The sequence goes on along the minus strand of NZ_JBVVPN010000011.1, from coordinate 176,443 downwards.
GCCGAGTTCAACGTATATGTGCGCGACCGCAAGCCCTTCGTGCGCTTCACCAGCCGCGCCTATGTGCTGCCGAGGACGGGCCAGCGCGGCATTCCCGTCGTCAGCGTCAACACGCCAGCCGTCAACATCAACGTGTTCCGGATCGGCGACCGCAATCTGATCAACACGGTGGTCGACAGCGATTTCCAGAAGACTCTGTCGAAATACCAGCTCAGCGATCTCGGTGGCGAGCGCGGCGTCAAAGTCTGGACCGGCGAGCTCGCGACCGCGATGACGCTCAACCAGGACGTCACCACGGCGTTCCCGGTCGACCAGGCGCTGGGCGAGCTCCAGCCCGGCGTCTATGTGATGACGGCCGCAGCCAAGGGGCCGGGCTCGGACGACGATTACCAGCTCGCCACCCAATGGTTCATCGTCTCCGATCTCGGCGTCACGGCCTATTCCGGCAATGACGGCATCCATGTCTTCGTGAATTCGCTGGCCTCGACCGATCCCGTCGGCAAAGCCGAGGTGCGACTGGTCGCGCGCAACAACGAGATCCTGGCCACCCGCAAGACCGATGAGAGCGGCCATTTGCTGTTCGAGGCGGGGCTTGCGCGCGGCGAGGGCGGCCTGTCGCCGGCGATGCTCACCGTGACCGGTGAGAAGGCCGACTATGCTTTCCTCAGCCTCAAATCCTCTGCCTTCGACCTGTCGGACCGCGGCGTTTCGGGCAGGGCCGTGCCTGTGGGCGCCGACGCCTTCGTCTATGCCGAGCGCGGCGTCTACCGCTCCAGCGAGACCGTCTATCTCACCGCGCTGTTGCGGGACGGGCAGGGCAACGCCGTTACCGGCGGGCCGATGACCCTGGTGATCGAGCGTCCCGACGGCGTCGAATATCGCCGCGCCGTGCTGTCCGACCAGGGCGCCGGCGGGCGCACCTTGTCCGTGCCGCTCAACTCGGCCGTCCCGACCGGGACCTGGCGGGTGCGCGCCTTCACCGATCCGAAGGGCTCTTCGGTCGGCGAGACCACTTTCATGGTCGAGGACTACGTCCCTGATCGGATCGAATTCGACTTGTCTTCCAAGGACAAGCTGATCAAAGCTAACGCTCCAGTGGAGCTTAAGGCGGACGGTCATTTCCTCTATGGCGCGCCGGCCTCGGGGCTGGCGCTCGAAGGCGACATGCTGGTCGCGCCCGCGTCCGAGCGGCCGGGCTTCGCCGGTTACCAGTTCGGCGTCGCCGACGAGGAGACCACCTCGAACGAGCGCACGCCGCTGGAAAACCTGCCCGAAGCTGACGCCAACGGCGTTGCGACCTTCCCGGTCACGCTCGACAAGCAGCCGGCCTCGACGCGGCCGCAGGAGGCGCAGATCTTCGTTCGCATGGTGGAGACCGGCGGCCGCGCCGTCGAACGCAAGATCGTGCTGCCGGTCGCGCCTGCTGCCGCCATGATCGGCATCAAGCCGCTATTCGGCGACAAGAACGTGGCCGAAGGCGACAAGGCCGAGTTCGACATCGTGTTCGTCTCGCCCGAGGGCGAGAGGCTACGCCGCGACGGCCTGCGCTACGAGCTCCTGAAGATGGAGTCGCGCTACCAATGGTATCGCCAGAGCAATTACTGGGAGTACGAGCCGGTCAAATCGACCTCGCGCGTCTCTGACGGCGACGTGACCGTCGCCGCGGACAAGCCGTCGCGGATTTCGCTGACCCCAAAGCCCGGCCGCTACCGGTTGGACGTGAAGTCGAACGATGCCGACGGGCCCGTGACCTCCGTACAGTTCGACGTCGGCTGGTATTCCGACGGCAGCGCCGACACGCCGGACCTCCTGGAGACCTCGATCGACAAGCCGCAATACGCCTCGGGCGACATGATGACCGTGTCGGTCAACGTCCGCAGCGCCGGCAAGCTGACGGTCAACGTGCTCGGCGATCGCCTGCTGACGACGCAGACCATCGACGTCAAGGAAGGCACCGCCCAGGTGAAGCTCCCGGTCGGCAAGGACTGGGGCACTGGCGCCTATGTGGTGGCGACGCTGCGCCGTCCGCTCGATGCGGCCGCGCAACGCATGCCAGGCCGGGCGATCGGACTCAAATGGTTCGGTATCGACAAACAGACCCGCACGCTCCAGGTGAAGCTGACCCCGCCGGCGCTGATCCGGCCGAATGGGTTGCTGAAGATCCCCCTCAAGCTCGACGGGCTCAATCCGGGCGAGGACGCCAAGATCGTCATCGCCGCGGTCGACGTCGGCATCCTCAACCTCACCAATTACAAACCGCCGGCGCCGGACGACTATTATCTCGGCCAGCGCCGCCTCAGCGCGGAGATCCGCGATCTCTATGGGCAACTGATCGACGGCATGTCGGGCACGCGCGGTCAGATTAAGTCCGGCGGTGACGCCGGCGCGGCCGAATTGCAGGGCTCGCCGCCTGCGCAGAAGCCGCTCGCGCTCTATTCGGGCATCGTCACGGTTGCTGCTGACGGCACCGCGGAAATCAGCTTCGACATTCCGGAGTTCGCCGGCACCGCGCGCGTCATGGCGGTGGCGTGGACCGCGACCAAGCTCGGTCGCGCCAACACGGACGTGGTGATCCGCGATCCTGTCGTGCTGACCACGACCCTGCCGCGCTTCCTGCTCAACGGCGACCACGGCACGGTCAATCTCGAGATCGACAATGTCGAGGGGCAGGCGGGCGACTACGTTATCAACGTGAAGACGGGCGGCCCGGTCAAGATGACAGGCAATCCCGCAACCACGGTCAAGCTCGCCGCCAAGCAGCGGAATTCGTTCACGCTCGCCATCGACGCGACGGCGGCGGGGCAGGCGACGCTCGACGTCGACATCAAGGGGCCGAACGGGCTTGCACTCGCGCGCCACTATGCGCTCGACGTCAAGGCGGCGACGCAGGTGCTGGCGCGGCGCTCGATCCGGACGCTGGCGAAGGGCGAGAGCCTGACGCTGACGTCTGATATGTTCGCCGACCTCGTACCGGGCACCGGCAGCGTCTCGGTCTCGGCGAGCCTGTCGACCGCGCTCGATGCGGCGACGATCCTGAAAGCGCTCGACCGCTATCCCTATGGCTGCTCGGAGCAGATCACGAGCCGTGCGATGCCGTTGCTCTATGTCAACGATCTCGCCGCGGGCGCGCATCTCGCCATGGACACCGAAGTCGACCAGCGCATCCGCGACGCGATCGAGCGGCTTTTGGCCCGCCAGGGCTCCAATGGCTCGTTCGGACTGTGGTCGGCGGGCGGCGACGATGCGTGGCTCGACGCGTACGTGACCGACTTCCTGACCCGCGCCCGCGAAAAGGGCTTTGTGGTCCCGGATGTGCTGTTCAAGACCGCGCTCGATCGTATCCGCAACTCGGTCGTCAACGGCAACGAGCCGGAGAAGGACGGCGGCCGCGATCTCGCTTACGGCCTCTATGTGCTCGCGCGCAACGGCGCGGCGCCAATCGGCGACCTCCGCTATCTCGCCGACACCAAGCTAAGCAACCTCGCAACTCCCATCGCGAAATCGCAGCTCGCCGCGGCACTCGCGCTGGTCGGTGACCGCAACCGCGCGGAGCGCGTTTACGGTGCCGCGCTCGACAGTCTCGCGCCAAAACCCGTGCTGGAGTTCGGCCGCACCGACTACGGCTCGCAGCTTCGCGATGCCGCAGCGCTGGTGTCGCTTGCCAGCGAAGGCAATGCCCCGAAGGCGACGCTGACGCAGGCGGTGTCGAGGGTCGAGACTGCCCGCGGGCTGACGCCCTATACCTCCACGCAGGAGAATGCGTGGCTGGTGCTGGCGGCACGCGCGCTCGCCAAGGAGAACCTGTCGATGGAGGTCGACGGCCAGCCGGTCAAGACCGCGCTGTACCGCAGCTACAAGGCGGCGACCCTGGAGGGCAAGCCGCTGAAGATCACCAACACGGGCGATGCGCCGGTGCAGGCCGTGGTCTCTGTGTCGGGTTCGCCGGTGACGCCGGAGCCCGCGGCATCGAACGGCTTCAAGATCGAGCGCAGTTTCTTCACGCTCGACGGCAAGCCCGCCGATATCAGCAAGGTGAAGCAGAACGACCGCTTCGCCGTGGTGCTGAAGATCACCGAGGCCAAGCCCGAGTACGGCCACATCATGGTGTCCGATTATCTTTCGGCCGGCCTCGAGATCGACAATCCGAAACTGGTGTCGTCGGGCGACAGCGGCACGCTGGGCTGGATCGAGGACGGCCAGGAGCCCAAGGATACCGAGTTCCGCGACGACCGCTTCACGGCGGCCGTCGACCGGGCCTCGGATTCCAAGGCGGTCTTCACGGTGGCCTATGTCGTCCGTGTGGTCTCGCCCGGCAAATACGTGCTGCCGCAGGCCTATGTCGAGGACATGTACAATCCCTCGCGCTACGGCCGCACCGGGACGGGCACCGTCGAGGTGCGGGCGGCGAAGTGAGTGGTGAGGGGATGAGCGACAAGGAGCCACATGCTCCGCCGTCATGCCCGGGCTTGTCCCGGGCATCCACGGACTTTTGTGCGAGGGGCAAGGACGTGGATGGCCGGGACGAGCCCGGCCATGACGGAGCGCGGAGCTTGGACCTGCATGTCCTCTCCGCGCTGGCATTCTCGCTCATTCTCACCATCGTCGGTTTCGTCGCCTGGGTCTACGCCCTCGGTCCGCTGCCTTTCGACGAAGCCCGCCAAGTTTCCACCACCATTGTCGATCGCAACGGCAAGCTGCTGCGCGCCTATGCGATGGCGGACGGGCGCTGGCGACTGCCGGTTGAGACAAATACGAACGTCGATCCGACCTATCTGAAGCTGCTGCTCGCCTATGAGGACCAGCGCTTTTACGCGCATGACGGTATCGACCCGCTGGCACTAGGGCGCGCTGCGTTTCAGCTTGCGACCCGCGGCCACATCGTCTCGGGCGGCTCGACCATCTCGATGCAGCTCGCGCGGCTGATGGAGCCGCGGCGGCAGCGTTCGCTCCATGCAAAGCTGCGGCAGATGGTGCGTGCGATCGAGATCGAGCGCAGCTTGAGCAAGCAGCAGATCCTCGACCTCTATCTCGCGCTCGCGCCCTACGGCGGCAATCTCGAAGGCATCCGCGCTGCCTCGACCGCCTATCTCGGCAAGGAGCCGAAGCGGTTGTCGCTGGCTGAAGCCGCATTGCTGGTCGCGCTGCCGCAATCGCCGGAGACCCGTAGGCTCGATCGCTATCCCGATGCGGCGCGCAAAGCGCGTGACCGCGTGCTCGACCGCATGGTCGAGGAGCAACAGATCAGCCTCGACGATGCCAAGCAGGCCAAGGCCGTTCCCGTGCCGAAGCTGCGCAGGCCAATGCCGATCCTGGCGCCGCATGCCTCCGATGCGGCGCTTGCGACGGTCAAGGACGCGCCCGTCATCAAGCTGACGCTGGATGCCAACCTGCAAAAGGTGCTTGAGCCGCTGGCGCGCGACCGTGCCATTGCGCTGGGACCGAACATCTCGGTCGGCATCATCGTCGTCGACAATGAGAGCGGCGACGTGCTCGCACGCGTCGGCTCGGCGGATTATTTCGACGAGCGCCGGGCAGGGCAGGTCGACATGACCCGCGCGGTCCGCTCGCCGGGCTCGACGCTGAAGCCGTTCATCTATGGGCTCGCTTTCGAGGACGGTTTTGTTCACCCCGACAGTCTGATCGACGATCGGCCCGTGCGCTTCGGCTCCTACGCGCCGGAAAATTTCGACATGACGTTCCAGGGCACCGTGCCCGTGAAGAAGGCGCTGCAGCTGTCGCTGAACGTGCCCGCGATCGTCCTGCTCGACCGCGTCGGCGCGAGCCGGCTGGCCTCGCGGCTGCATCAGGCGGGCGGCAATCTGGTGCTGCCCAAAGACGAGGCGCCGGGACTTGCCATGGGCCTTGGCGGCGTCGGTGTGACGCTGCAGGACCTCGCCCAGCTCTATGCGGGCTTCGCCCGGCTCGGCACCACCAAGCCGCTGCGCGAGATCATGAGCGACAGGGACGTGCGCGAGCCGCTGCGACTGCTCGATCAGGTCGCGGCCTGGCAAGTCGGCAATGTGCTGCTCGGCACCCCGCCGCCGGAGAACGCGGCTCACAACCGCATCGCCTTCAAGACCGGCACCTCCTACGGCTACCGCGACGCCTGGTCGATGGGCTTCGACGGGCGCATGACCATCGGCGTCTGGGTCGGCCGGCCCGACGGCGCGCCGGTTCCGGGCCTGATCGGGCGCGTCGCCGCCGCGCCGATCCTGTTCGACGCCTTCGCCCGAACCGGCAAGACGCTTCTCCCGTTGCCGAAGCCACCGAAAGGAACTCTCGTTGCCAGCAACGCCAAGCTGCCGTTGCCTTTGAGGCGGTTCCGCCCGGTCGGGGATCTGGTGCGGACCGGGGGCGAGCAGGCTCTGCACATCCAGTTTCCGCTGAACGGTTCGCGGATCGACGTCGATCGCTCAGGTGGCGAGGGGGGCGCAGCCATGCCGGTCAAGGTCGCCGGAGGCGTTCTCCCCATGACTGTCATGGTTAACGGAATGGCGCTCGGCGAGATCGACGGCCGCCGTCAGCGGCTGATCGATCCGCCGGGTCCGGGCTTTGCGCGGCTGACCGTGATCGATGCCACTGGCGCCGCGGACACAGTTGTCATTCGAATTCAGTGACCCTGCCTCAAGCGGTTGTGGCGATGGCGGTTTCAGCGTAAGCGGAACCGATGGCTGAAACCTACCCAGCACCCCGTTTTGGAGCTCCCCGCGAGCCGAAATCCCCGGTGAATCCGGGCAGCCGGCTCGTGTTCATGTTCGACATCGCCACCGCCAGCCACGTCCGCGCGGTGAGCTTCCTGTTGCTGTGCGCGCTGCTGCTATTCCTGCCGGGCTTCTTCACGATTCCGCCGGTTGACCGCGACGAGGCGCGCTTTGCGCAGGCCACCAAGCAGATGGTCGAGAGTGGCGATTATGTCGACATCCGTTTCCAGGAGGACGTCCGCTACAAGAAGCCGGTCGGGATCTACTGGCTGCAATCGGCTGCGGTCGAGACGGCGTCGGCGCTCGGTCTGCCGAAGGCCGAGTTGCGGATCTGGGTCTACCGGCTGCCGTCGCTGATCGGCGCGATCGGTGCCGTGCTCATGACCTACTGGACGGCGCTCGGCTTCGTCACGCGGCGCGCCGCGGTGCTTGCAGCACTTCTGATGTGCGCCTCCGTGCTGCTCGGGGTCGAGGCGCGGCTTGCGAAGACCGACGCCATGCTGCTGTTCTGCGTGGTCGCCGCGATGGGCGCGATGGGGCGGGCCTATCTGTCGTGGCAGCGCGCCGAGGACGAGACGCGTCCGCCCTGGAGCTGGCCCGCGATCTTCTGGACCGCGCTCGCTGTCGGCATCCTGATCAAGGGCCCGCTGATCCTGATGTTCGCGGGCCTGACCATTGTCGCGCTCGCGATCCAGGACCGCGACGCCTCCTGGCTATGGAAGTTGCGCCCGCTCTGGGGCCTGATGTGGATGCTGGTGCTGGTGCTGCCCTGGTTCGTCGCGATCTTCTGGCGCGCGGGCGATGCCTTCTTCGCCGATTCCGTCGGCGGCGACATGCTGAGCAAGTTGGGCGCGCAGGAATCCCACGGCGCGCCGCCCGGTCTGTATCTGGCGCTGTTCTGGATCACGTTCTGGCCCGGCGCGCCGCTCGCGGCGATGGCGGCGCCCGCGGTCTGGCGCGCGCGTCGCGAGCCCGGCGCGCAGTTCCTGCTGGCCTGGCTGATCCCATCCTGGATCGTGTTCGAGGTGGTGCTGACCAAGCTGCCCCATTACGTGCTGCCGCTGTATCCTGCGATCGCGATCCTCACCGCGGGCGCGCTCGAGCGGCGCGTGCTGTCCTGGTCCTGGCTGATGCGCGGCTCGGCCTGGTGGTTCGCGATCCCTGTTGGCGGCTCGATCATCGCGGTCGTCGGCGCGGTGATGCTGACTCGACAGCCTGCTTTCGTGGCCTGGCCGTTCATCGCGGCCTCGCTGATCTTCGGCCTGTTCGCCTGGTGGCTTCACGACAACAATCACGCCGAGCGCTCGCTGCTCAACGCGCTGGTCGCAGCCCTGATGCTCGCGGTAACAGTCTACGGCATCGTGCTGCCGTCGCTGACGCCGCTGTTTCCGAGCATCGAGATCGCACGCGCGCTTCGCAACGTCACCTGCGTCGGCCCGAAGGCGGCCGCGGCCGGCTATCACGAGCCGAGCCTCGTCTTCCTGACGGGTACGCAGACGCTGCTCACCGACGGTTCGGGCGCGGCGGATTTCCTGCGGCAAGGAAGCTGCCGTTTCGCGCTGATCGAGCAGCGTTCGGAGCGCGGCTTCGTGCAGCGCGCCGAGGCGATCGGGTTGCGCTATAAGGTCGGCACGCGCATCGACGGCTACAATTTCTCGCAAGGGCGTGCGATCTCGATCTCGATCTTCCGCTCGGAAGGCACCGAGTAGGATGTCGGCACCAACCGACATCGCGCCGCGCGCGAGCTATCCCGCGCAATTGCTCACGCTCTCGGGGCGCGCCCTGGCACAGCTCGTGCGCACGCCCTCGCATTCGCGCCGCGCCGAGGCCGCGCGAAAGCTGGCGCGGCATTCGCTGTGGCTGAGTGCGGCAGGTGCAGCCCTGGTCATCGCGCTGATGGTCGTTTTCGACCTGACCGAGATCCAGCTGATGCCGGCGCGTGGCACGCCGGGCCTGTGGCCGATCCGCATCCTCACTGATTTCGGCAAGGACGAGTATGTGCTCTCGGTGCTCGGGGGCCTGCTGGTGGTGCTGGCGCTGGTTGCGGCGGGATTGCGCGGCACAAGCCGCGCGTTGCTGCTCGGCCTCGGCACGCGGCTGCAGTTCATGTTCCTGTCTGTTGCCGTGTCCGTATTCGTCGCCGAGATCCTGAAATATCTCATCGGTCGAGGACGTCCGTTCGTCGGCGGCAAGGCCAATCCGTTCAACTTCATCCCGTTCGAGGGGACCGGGGCCTATGCCAGCCTGCCGTCGGGGCATGCGGTGACGGCGTTCGCGCTGGCGTTCGCGGTCTCGGCGCTGTGGCCGCGCCTGCGCGTGTTCATGTTCACTTACGCGATCGTGATCCTGCTGACGCGACTGGTGCTGCTTGCGCACCACCCGAGTGACGTTGTGGCCGGCGCCTTGGTCGGCTTGGTCGGCGCCTTGGCGGTGCGCTACTGGTTCGCGGCCCGCAGGCTCGGCTTTGCCATCCGTGCCGACGGCACCATTGTGCCTCTTGCAGGGGCGGTCTCGGGCCGCCTCAAAAGGGTTGCCCACGGGGCATCCGCCCCATAAAAGCGGCTGCCTGCCGGGACCGCCGGTTCCCGAGCCAAGCCAATTCTAACCACGAGCTTCGATTTGTCGTCCCAGCCTTCGGTTTTCCAGCCCTCGGTTTCCATCGTCGTTCCCGTGCGCAACGAAGCCGACAACATCGTGCCGCTGATCGAGGAGATCGTCGCAGCGCTCGACGGCCGCTGGACCTATGAGATCATCTACGTCAATGACGGTTCGAGCGACGCGACCGGCGAACGGCTCGGCGCGGTCATGAAGCAGCGGGACAATCTGCGCCAGCTGCGCCATGCCAGATCAGGCGGCCAGTCCGCGGCCGTGCGCAGCGGCGTGCGTGCGGCACGCGGTGCCATCGTGGCGACGCTCGACGGCGACGGCCAGAACAATCCGGCTTTCCTGCCCGACCTGATCGCGGCGGTCGAGAACGGAAGCAAGGTTGGACTTGCCGCCGGACAACGCGTCGGCCGCAAGGATACCGGCTTCAAGAAATTCCAGTCGCGCATCGCCAACGGCGTCCGCAACGCGATCCTGAAGGACGGGACGCGCGATACCGGCTGCGGCCTGAAGGCGTTCCGGCGCGAGGTGTTCCTGATGATGCCCTATTTCGACGGGCTGCATCGCTTCCTGCCGGCACTGGTGCGCCGCGAGGGCTACGAGATCGCCTATGTCGACGTGATCGACCGGCCGCGCCGCTCCGGCGTTTCGAACTACGGTTTCTTCGACCGGCTGTGGATCGGCATCATGGATCTCGGGGGCGTGTGGTGGCTGATCCGCCGCAAGAAGCCGACGCCGGATGTGACTGAGGTGACGGCATGATCATCCAATACGGTCAGGCGCTGAGCAATTATTTCTACGACGTCTTCGTGGCCAAGTTCGACTTCTGGCTCGCGTTCGGCCTCGTCGCGCAACTGTTCTTCACGGCACGCTTCCTGGTGCAGTGGATCGCGAGCGAGCGCGCCGGCAACAGCGTGGTGCCGATGGCGTTCTGGTTCTGCTCCATGGGCGGCGGGCTGATGACGCTGGTCTACGGCGTCGTCAAGCGCGAGCCCGTCATTATCCTCGGCCAGGCGCTGGCGACCATCATCTATATCCGCAACATCATGCTGATCGTGAAGAACCGCGGCCGCGCGTCAAAGACGCTGGAGCGCTGATCCGACGCGACTAGCGCGGCAAGGCCGACGCCGCGCCCGTTGCGGGCAGGGCAGCGGTCCCCGTCTCGGTCCTGCGATGGGGCTCGCCGGCTGCGTCGAGCACGGGATAGGCGACCGAGCAGATATGCGAGTGGATGCGGCGCAGGTCCCGCAGCACGTCGAGATGCAGCGACGTGGTTTCGATGGTCTCGGGACGGCCCTCGCGCAGGCGGTCGAGGTGGCGCTCGACGGCGGCCAGCTCGGTGTTGCGCAGCGCCGTCTTCTCCACCAGCAGCTTGCGCGCCTCGTTGGCGTCGCCCGACATGAAGACGCCGAAGGCGATGCGCAGCGAATCCATCGTGCGCTTGTGGAAGGCGGCGAGCTCCTCGGCGCCCTCGGGCGAGAACTGGAAGCGGCGCTTGATCTTCTTGGTCGCCAGCTCGCTCAAGCTCTTGTCGATGATGTCGCCGATATGTTCCAGATTGATGGCGAAGGAGATGATCTCCATCGCGCGCCGGCCCTCGCTCTCGTCGAGACTGCCCCGCATGAGTTTGGTCACGTAGAGCTTGATGGCTTCGTCGAGGCCGTCGACGATGTTGTCCATCTTCGAGACCTGGTCGACCAGCGCGCGGTCACCGCTCATCATCGCCGCCATCACCTTGCGCAGCATGATTTCGACGAGATCGCCCATGCGCAGGGTTTCGCGGCCGGCATCGGCCAGCGCCAGCGACGGCGATTCCAGCGCAGTCTCGTCGAGATAGCGCGGCCGGGCCGGATCGGCCTCCTGAACGCGATCGGGCAAGAGCCGGGTCAACAGGCGCGACATGGGGTCGAGCAGGCCAATGAAGATGATGGCTGTGCCGACGTTGAAGGCGATATGAAATGCCGCCGTCATCCTGGCGAGATCGGGTTGCCAAGCGTGCATGTGCTCGGCGATCGGGCCCAGGAAGGGCAGGACGAGGGCGATTCCGATCACGCGGTTGACGAGATTGCCCACCGGCAGGCGATAGCTGGCGGGATCGTCGCGTCTGGCGCCTTCGAACACAGGATTGATGGCGCTGCCGAGATTGGCGCCAAGCACCAGTGCGAGCGCGGCGTAAGGCGAGATGAACTGCGAATAGGCGAGTGACATGATCAGCAGCACGCTTGCGACGCTCGAATGCACCGCCCAGGTGACGAGCGCCGCGATCAGGATGCACAGAACGGGATCGCCCGTGATGGAGGACATCATGACGCGGACGCCCGGTGCGTTCTCGGCCGGGGCCAGCGTGTCGAGCAGGATGTGCAGCGACAGCAGCATCAGTCCGAGACCGATCGAGACACGGCCGACATCCTTGATCCGCGAGCGCGGACCCACGCGGAAGGCGACCAGTCCGAGCACGAACAGGACCGGCGCGACGGCGGCGATGTTGAACGACAGCACCTGCACGATCAACGTCGTGCCGACATTGGCGCCGAGCATGATGGCAAGCGCGGTGACAAGGCTGAGCAGGCCCTCGGCTGCGAACGAGCTCGTGAGCAGCGCAGTCGCGGTGCTGCTCTGGAGCAGCGCCGTCAGCCCGAGACCGGCAGCAAACGCGTTGAAGCGGTTACCAAGAGCCTTGCCGAGCAGCCGTCGCAGGTCCGGGCCAAAGGCACGCAGAATCCCGCTGTGGACCATGTGCAGGCCCCACAGCAACAGCGCCACGCCGCCCATCAGATCGAGCAGTACCAACGTTCCCATGCTCCGAGTCCGGATTGGAGTCGATTGGTGAGGCTAGCGCCAAATGCTTGAGGTTCAAACCATTTGTTGGCGCAGGGGGCATCAACGTTTGCAGCGGCTACACGTTCCTGCGGCGCGCGTTGGCGCGTGCGCAGGCGCAGTGCCTTGTGAACAGGCTCACATTGCCGCTTTGAGGGCAGCGAAGCCGCGATCGAGGTCGGCCTTGAGGTCGTCAGTGCTCTCCAGCCCGATGTGCAGACGCAGGGTAGGGCCGCCCGGCGCCCACTTGGTCGCCGTGCGATAGCCGTCGCAGTCGAAAGGAATCGCAAGGCTCTCGAAGCCGCCCCAGGAAAAGCCCATGCCGAACAGCTTGAGCGTGTTGAGCATTGTGTCGACCGCCTTCTGCGGCGCCGGCTTCAGCACGATGCTGAATAGGCCCGACGCGCCCGTGAAGTCGCGCTTCCAGATCGCATGGCCCGGATCGGTCTCGAGTGCCGGATGCAACACGCGCGCGACCTCTGGCCGGTTGGCGAGCCAGCGCGCCATGTCGAGGCCGGAGCGATGATGCTGCGCCAGCCGCACCGACAGCGTACGCAGGCCGCGCAGCGCCAGGAAGACGTCATCGGGACCGGCGCAGACGCCGAGCAGGCGGATGCCTTCGGCGATCTGCGGCCATGCCCTGGCATTGGCCGAGATGGTGCCGAACATGATGTCGGAATGGCCGCCGATATATTTGGTGGCGGCCTGCATGCTGATGTCGACGCCCTGTTCGAGCGAGCGGTGATAAAGCGGCGTCGCCCAGGTGTTGTCGTCGATGACGAGCGCGCCGCGCGCATGTGCGACATCGGCGATGGCGCGGATGTCGGGCATCTCGAACGACTGCGAGCCGGGCGCCTCGACCAGGACGGCGCTTGTGTTGGATCTGAACAGCTTGTCGATGCCGGCGCCGATCATCGGATCGAAGTAGGTGGTCTCGATGCCGTAGCGGGTGAGCATGCCATTGCAGAAATTGCGCGAGGGCCGGTAGACGTTGTCGCAGACCAGGATGTGGTCGCCGGCCTTCAGCACCGAGAGCAGGGTGGTGGAGATCGCCGACAGGCCCGACGGCACGATGCCGACGCCGGCGCATTGTGGCCCCTCCAGCGCCATCAGCGTCTCCTGGAACGCCTTGGTGGTGGGGGAACCATGGCGACCATAGGTGAACTCGCCGCGATGGGCGTGCAGGTCCTCGGCGGTCGGATAGAGCACGGTCGAGCCGTGGAACACCGGAGGATTGACAAACCCCTTCTGCGCCTTGGTGTCGCGGCCGGAGGTGACCAGCCGGGTCTCGGCGTGCTGTTCGGAGGGGTGTGAGGAATCCATGCGTCTGCTTTCAAAAGCGCGTTTCCACCAGGCGCGCTGCGCCCGCGGGCAGGCCGAAAGGCCGCTGTCGTTAATAACAGAACACAGAAGAGTCCCGTCAACCCCTTGACCCGGCACGCCAGCCGTTCTGTTATCGCAGGTGCTAGTCAGTCGCCGCATGTTGAGGGGCCTGCCGCGACCTTCGATCCATCGCCTGACCGGACCACGCGCCACAGCCGTAACGGCGGGCGCCTTTCGGCGGGGATTAAGGTAGGGCCTCCCGGGATCGGCGGGTGATCGGCAAGGTTTTCCAGCATGACTCTTGCAGGGCTGGTCCTGATACGGCTAGCCCTGGCAGAGACGATCGCAAAGACAACGTTCCTGACCTTGAGACGACTTTGAAAGGCCCCAAGCCCATGAAACGCGTAATCCTGGCTCTCACTCTCGCCCTCGCCGCCGGCCTGACGGCCCAAGCCGCCGAGGCGCAAACGCTCAAGACCGTCAAGGACCGCGGCATGCTGTCCTGCGGCGTCAGTCAGGGCCTGCCCGGCTTCTCCTCGCCGGACGACAAGGGCAACTGGACCGGGCTTGATGTCGACGTCTGCCGCGCGATCGCCGGGGCGATCTTCAACGATCCGACCAAGGTCAAGTACGTGCCGCTCTCCGCCAAGGACCGCTTCACGGCGCTGCAATCCGGCGAAGTCGACGTGCTGTCGCGCAACACCACCTGGACCATCTCGCGCGACACCTCGCTCGGCGCAAACTTCACCGGCGTGACCTATTATGACGGGCAGGGCTTCATGGTGAAGAAGTCGCTCAAGGTGAACTCCGCGCTCGAGCTCAACAGCGCCTCGGTCTGCGTCCAGACCGGCACCACCACGGAGCAGAATCTCGCCGACTACTTCAAGGCCAACAACATGAAGTACGAGGTGATCGCGTTCGGCACCAACGACGAAACGGTCAAGGCCTACGAGGCCGGGCGCTGCGACGTCTTCACCACCGACCAGTCGGGCCTTTACGCCAACCGCCTGAAGCTTGCCAATCCCGGCGATCACATGGTGCTCCCGGAAATCATCTCGAAGGAGCCGCTCGGACCGATGGTGCGCCACGGCGACGACCAGTGGTTCGACATCGTGAAATGGACGCTGTTTGCCATGATCACCGCCGAAGAGCTCGGCGTGACCGCGAAGAACGTCGACGAGAAGGCGAAGCAGGAAAATCCGGAGCTGAAGCGCGTCCTCGGCACCGACGGCAATTTCGGTGAACAGCTCGGCCTGAGCAAGGATTGGGTGGTGCGCATCGTGAAAGCCGTCGGCAATTACGGCGAAGTGTTCGACCGCAACGTCGGCGCAGGCTCGCCGCTTGGTATCAATCGGGGACTCAACAATCTCTGGAATAAGGGCGGTCTCCAATACGCGCCGCCGATCCGCTGACCCCGCCTGACCCGCGCTCGCGGCGATGAGCATCGAGGCCCGCAAACCCCCGCCCCAGATCGCGCTGAAGATCAGGCGCGTCCTGGGGGGCAAGACAGGCTGGAACGGCATCGCCGTCCAGTTTGCCTTCGCTGCGGTCCTGGGCTGGATTGCCTATGAAATCGTCTCCAACGCCCGCGCCAACCTCGAGAACCAGCACATTGCGGCCGGCTTCGGCTTCCTCGCGAACAACGCCGGTTTCGACGTCAATCAGACGCTGATCTCGTATACCGGCTCGGACACGTTCCTGCGCGTGTTCCTGGTCGGGCTCCTCAATACGCTCGTGGTCTCGGTGGTGGGCATCGTGTTTGCCACCGTGATCGGCTTCATTGTCGCGCTGTGCCGGCTGTCACCCAACTGGTTGCTCGCGCGCATTGGCGAAATCTATGTCGAGATCATCCGCAACCTGCCGGTGCTGTTCCAGATCCTGTTCTGGTACCTGGCGGTGCTTGCTGCCTTGCCTAATCCACGACAGAGCATTTCGCTGCTCGGCATCGCTTTCGTCAGCAATCGCGGTCTCGTCATTCCCCGGCCGATCGGCGAGAGCGGCTTCGAGGCGTTTCTTGTGGTGCTGGCGCTCGGCATCGTGGCTTCGGTGGTGCTGCGCATCCACGCGCGCCGGGCGCTGTTCCAGCGGGGGCAGATGATCCGGATCTGGCCCTATGTGCTGGGCCTGCTGTTCGGACTGCCGCTCGTCACCATTCTGGTAGCGGGTCTGCCCTTCAGCTTCGAGCTGCCGCAGCTCAAGGGCTTCAATTTCGCCGGCGGCTCGCGGATCATCCCGGAGTTCGTGGCGCTCACATTGGCCTTGTCGACCTATACGGCTGCCTTCATCGCCGAGATCGTGCGCGCGGGCATCCTCTCCGTCCACAGCGGGCAGATGGAGGCGGGATCGTCGCTGGGCCTGAGCCGCGGCACCACGCTGCGCCTGGTGGTCGTGCCGCAGGCGATGCGCGTCATCGTTCCGCCGCTGACCAACCAGTACCTCAATCTCACCAAGAATTCGTCGCTGGCCGTCGCGATCGGCTATCCTGACCTTGTCTCCGTGTTCGCTGGCACGTCGCTGAGCCAGACCGGGCAGGCCATCGAGATCATCGCCATGACGATGGGCGTCTATCTCCTGATCTCGCTGATCACCAGCGCCGTCATGAGCGTCTACGGTTGGCGCATCAGCCGGAGTCTCGGCGCATGAGCGATATCACCTCGTCCAGCTTCGTCCGCCAGGATCTTCTCGATGAGCGTCCCGCGCCGGTGAAGACCACGGGCTTCGTCGGCCTGGTGCGGACGCGCCTGTTCAACTCGCCGACCAACATCCTGCTCACGATCGTCGGCGCCTTGCTGCTATGGTTCACCATCATTCCTTCCGTCAGATTCCTGATGGTCGATGCAGTCTGGACCGGTAAGGATCGCACGGCCTGCCTCGCCGAGAACGCCGGCTTTACGGTCGGCGCCTGCTGGCCCTACATCCAGGCCAAGCTGCCGCAACTGATCTACGGCTTCTACCCCGAAGCCGAACGCTGGCGGGTCAACCTCACGCTCGTCCTGTCGGTGGTCCTGTTGGTGCCGTTGCTCATTCCACGACTGCCGTCGAAAGGATTGAACGCAGGCCTGTTCTTCTTTGCGTTTCCAGTGGTCGCATTCTTTCTGCTGCATGGCGGCGGCATCAAGGGATTTGGCCTGAGCTGGACCGCTGACCTGCTGCAACTGTTCGACGACAGCATCATCGGCGCCGGCAAGGCTCTGCTCGGTCTCGGCAAGACATCCTCTGCCGCACCGCTGTTGTGGGTCGTCGGCAATGTCATCATGCTCGTGGGGACCGCGATCTACTGGCTGATCTTTCCGCTGACCTGGCTGCGTGACCAGCTGCAGGGGACGGGCCAGTCGGTCTGGGCCGATTTCGCCATCACCGCCGCGATCGTCTCGCTGATCGCCTTCGTTCTCGGCGGCGGCCTCCGCACGGGGGGGCGGGCCCTGACGTCCAGCGTCGTCACCTTCGCCGCCATCGCAATCGTGATCAAGCTGATGGGGCTCGATCACGGCGGACTGCCGATCGTGCAGACGAACCTGTGGGGCGGACTTCTGGTGACGCTGGTGGTCTCCGTCACGGGCATCGTCACCTCGCTGCCGATCGGCATTGCGCTGGCGCTTGGCCGCCGCTCGACCATTCCGCTGATCCGGATCTTCTCGATCGCCTTCATCGAGTTCTGGCGCGGCGTGCCGCTGATCACCGTGCTGTTCTTCGCCACCTACATGCTGCCGCTGTTTCTGCCGGGCAATTTCACAGTCGACGGGTTGGTGCGTGCGCTGATTGGAATTTCGCTGTTCACGGGCGCCTATCAGGCTGAGAACGTCCGTGGCGGGCTGGCTGCTATCCCGCGCGGGCAGGGCGAGGCGGCCGCGGCATTGGGGCTGTCCTGGTGGAAGACGACCTCGCTGATCGTGCTGCCGCAGGCGCTGCGCCACGTCATTCCGAACCTCGTCAACAGCTTCATCTCCCTGTTCAAGGACACGTCGCTGGTCTCGATCGTGGCGCTGTTCGATCTGCTGGGCTCGCTGCGGGCGTCGTTCTCGGATCCGAAATGGTCGTCGCCGTCGACCGCGTTCACCGGGTTCGCCTTCGCCGGGATCATCTACTTCATCTTCTGCTTTGGAATGTCACGCTACTCGCTCTTCGTCGAGCACCGCCTCAACGCTCACCGCCGCAACTGATCGAGGTCACCATGTCCGACCCCATCGTCAAAATTTCCGGCTTGAACAAATGGTACGGCGAATTTCACGTGCTGCGCGACATCGACCTTGCGGTCGAGAAGGGCGAGCGCATCGTGATCTGCGGCCCCTCCGGCTCGGGCAAGTCGACGCTGATCCGCTGCATCAACGCGCTCGAGGAGTTTCAGGAAGGCGAGATCGTCGTTGACGGCATCGAGCTCGGGCCGAACCTGAAGCATGTCGATGCGGTGCGGCGCGAAGTCGGCATGGTGTTCCAGAGCTTCAACCTGTTTCCTCACCTGTCCGTGCTGGACAATTGCACGCTGGCGCCGATCTGGGTGCGCAACATCCCCAAGAAGGATGCCGAAGCGGCGGCGATGAAGTTTCTGGAGCGGGTCAAGATCCCGCACCAGGCCAACAAGTTTCCGGGGCAGATGTCCGGTGGTCAGCAGCAGCGCGTTGCGATTGCCCGCGCGCTGACGATGAACCCGAAGGTGATGCTGTTCGACGAGCCGACCTCGGCGCTCGACCCCGAAATGGTCAAGGAGGTGCTGGACACCATGGTCGACCTTGCCGAGGAGGGCATGACCATGCTGGTCGTCACCCACGAGATGGGCTTTGCCCGCGAGGTCGCCAACCGCGTGGTGTTCATGGACGCGGGCCAGATCATCGAAGCCAACACGCCCAACGAGTTCTTCGCGGCCCCGCAGCACGCCCGCACAAAACTGTTCCTGAGCCAGATCCTGCGCTGAGCACCTGCAATCCGGTGGCGTCGCTGGTCTAACCGATCCGCCAGCTTGGCACCATGCGAATCGGCCAGCCTCTTTTCGGGCCATACTCCGGAGAGAGACTTTGCAGAGCAGCGCCGGCGCGCGCGCATTCCAGAACGCGCGATTGCAAAAGAAATTGAGGAAGCAGGCGGACGCGCTCATGTCCGCCGCGGTTCAGGCACTCGGGCAGGGCAGATACGCAGAGGTCGAGACACTCTGCCGGCGGATTCTGACGGAGGTTCCGGATCATTTCGACGCCGCGCACCTGCTTGGCCTGCGCGCGTATGATGGCGGGCGCCTCGATGAGGCGCAACAATTGCTCGAGCGCGCGACCGTGCTCGATCCACGTTCGCCCGATGCCCATGGCAATCTCGGGGCAGTGTATTTCACCCTCCAGAAGTTTCAGGACGCTCGCGCATGCCAGGAGAAAGCCATTGCGCTGAAGCCGAATTCTCCGATCGCCTTGACCAATCTCGGCAATACGCTGCTGCACATGGGCTTCGCCGAGCAGGCTATCGAGCTGCACGAACGCGCTATCAGGCTGAAGCCGGACTATGCCGATGCATTCTGCAATCGTGGCATGGCGGAGCTGATCGAAGGGCAGTTCCAGCGCGCCAAGGAGAGTTTCGATCGCGCCCTCGCGTTTCAACCGCGTCATGCGGAAGCGATCGCGGGCAAGGGCATGGTGTGCATCGAGCTCCGGCACTACGAAGAGGCGGCCGCGGCGATCGCGGCAGGGCTCGCGATCAAGCCGGATTCGCCGAAGATTCTGGCGCAGCGCGGACGGCTCAATCTCGATCTGTTGCGGCTGGAGCAGGCGCTCGCGGATTTCGATGCGGCGCTGGCGCTTTCACCGAGGCTCGAAGTGGCCTTGCAGGGGAAGGCGCAAGTCAACATTCTCAAGGGCAATACGGCCGGGGCGATTGCGGTCGTCAAGAAGTTGCTCGAGGAACATCCGCGGTCCGACATCGGAATTGCGCTCCTGGCTTCCTGCTATGCGAGCCAGGGAGACATCGCGACGGCGCTCGAACATCTCGATGCAGGGCTGGCAATCGCGCCTGACTATGCGGACTTGATCGGGCGCAAGATATTCTTGCTGGACTATCTCCCCGACGCGGATTTTGCGGTCCAGCAGGCTGCGCGAAAACATTGGTGGGAAGCGATCGGCGCCAAATTGCCGCAAAGGGTGTTGTCGCCCCGCAAGCTCGACCCGGACAAGCGGATCTTGATCGGATATGTCGCTTCCGAATTCACCTGCTTGGCTTGGGCGCATTCGCGAGCCGACAGTTCGAGGCAGCGAAACAGGCACTGAAATATGCCGTGACGCTCGACCCACGCTCCGCACAGGCTTTTTCCGATTTGGGAGCCACGCATTTCGCACTTGGGGAATATGAGGACGCGCGTACGTCCCTGGAGAGGGCCATCGCGTTGAAGCCGAGCTTCCCGATGGCCTTGGCCAATCTCGGCAATACCTTGTTGCACCTAAACCGCGTCGAGCAGGCTATCGAATTGTACGATCGCGCGATCGGGCTGAAGCCCGATCATGCCGATGCGCTGTGCAATCGCGGCCTGGCAGAGCTTGCGCTGCGCCAGCTTGATCGCGCCAAACAGAGCTTCGAGCGCGCGCTGTTGTTTCAGCCGCGAAACGTGGAGGCGCTCGTCGGCAAAGGTCTGGTCAATATCGAGCTCAAGCACTTCGACGAGGCCAAAGGCGCGCTGGAGGCGGCGCTCGCGATCAGGCCGGGTTCGGCGAAGATTCTGGCGAACCGTGGGCGGCTCAATCTTGAGACGTCGAGGTTGGAACAGGCCGCGTCAGATTTTGACGCGGCCCTTGCGCTTGCGCCCAAGCTCGAGGTGGCCCTGCAGGGGAAGGCGCAAGTCGCGCTCGCCATGGGAAACACGGCGCAAGCAATTCTGGCCTGCACGACGTTGCTGGAGGAATATCCACGCTCCGCGATCGGAATGGCGCTGCTGAGCGCTTGTTTTGCAAACCAGGGAGAGATCGCATCAGCAATCGAGCTTCTCGATGCGGCGTTGGCCATTGTGCCGGATGCCTCCTTGATCGGGCGGAAGATCTTCTTCCTCGACTATCTCTCCGACGCCGATTTCGCGGTTCAGCAGGCCGCGCGAAAACAGTGGTGGGACGCGATCGGCTCGAGATTGCCGCGAAGGACTCTTGCCCCGCGGCAGCTCGATCCCGACAGGCGGATCGTGGTTGGCTATGTTGCTGCCGAGTTTTGGCATCACTCGGCAGCGTTCGCTCTGTTACCGGTGCTGCGCCATCATGATCACGCCAGGTTCGAGATCGTCTGCTATTCGTGCTCGCCGGTAAGAGATGAGATGACCGCCGCATTCAGGTCCTCGGCGGACGTCTGGGTCGACGCCTGGCAGCTTTCGGACGACGAACTCGCCGATCGCATCCAGGCGGACAAGGTCGATATCCTGATCGACGTGTCCGGGCACACCACCGGCAACAGGCTCCACGTCTTCGCCCGCAAGCCGGCCCCGATCCAGGTCTCGGGTTTCGGACACGCTACGGGCACGGGCCTGCAGACCATGGACTACGTGCTCGCGGATCCCATCTTCATTCCGCAATCGGCGCGCCATCTGCTGGCTGAAAAGGTCTACGACCTGCCGTGCCTGATCACGATCGATCCCATTTTGGATGTACCTGCATCGGAGCCGCCCATGCTCCGCAACGGCCATGTCACCTTCGGCGTGTTCAACCGCATCTACAAGATCTCGGACGAGGCCATCCGGGTGTGGTCGAACGTGATGCGCGAGGTGACCGGTTCGAAGATCGTCATCAAGCATACGCTGCTCGACGATCCCATGCTGCGCGATAGTCTGATCGCGCGGTTCGTGGCGCAGGGCGTTGCCGAGGAGAATGTCATCTGCCTGGGCTCGACGCCGCGCCACGAGCACCTGCGGGCGTTTGCAAACGTCGACATATCGCTCGACACGTTCCCGCAAAACGGCGGCGTCAGCACCTGGGAATCGCTCTATGCGGGCGTTCCGGTCGTGGCCAAGCTCGGCAACGGCGCCTCGTCGCGTGCCGGCGGTTCGATCGTGGCTGCTGTCGGTCTCGACGACTGGGTCGCCGAGGATGACGAGGGCTATGCCGCGATCGCCTGCAAATATGCGGCGCAGCCGGCGCACCTGGCGAAGTTGCGTAGCGAGTTGCCGGCTCGGATCGCAGCCTCCCCCGCCGGCAATGTCGAAATCTACACGGCCAGGGTCGAGGCGGGCTATCGCCAGTTCTGGCGCGACTATTGTGCCGCGGCTGCCGAAGGCGGCGAGGGCGCCTGACCCTCTCGGGTGGGGCGAAGTCTCGAATTGCGCTGGCCAGCTTAGTCGTCCGGAAACCATGCGCCGGCGCGCGATAGTGCCGGTTCATGGCTCCGAAAGCCATTTCTGGGCATATGGCGCTAAAAGGGTACGCCAATGCTCGGTTTCGTCTTCGGCTTGAACGCCCGGCTCGGGCGATTGCATTTCTTCCTCGCCACGGTCGCGCTTGCGATCGTGATGACGGCGATCTGCTTTGCAATCGCAATGGCCGTGCTGCGCAACACCTCGCCCGGCGCGATCCGGCCTGAAGATCTCACCAGCAGCTCGGCGATGATCGCTGCGATCGTCTTCTTCGGAGTTGTCACCTTCACGTTGCAATCGGTGCGCATCCGCGACATCGGCTGGGATCCGGTCTGCGTGGTGCCTGCCTGGTTCGCGCTGGTGATCGTCGACCATGTCGTCGCGGGCCGGTTTCCGGCCTGGGCGATCGGGCAGGAGCATCAGGCAACGGCGGTCGGCGCGCTCGTCAACCTCGCGCTGATGCTCGCGCTCGTGTTCTGGCCGAGCGGCGACAGCGAAGGCTCCTACGGCGCTCCCCTCCCGCCGCGCACGCGCGCGATCAAGCCCTCGCTATCGAACGAGCGCCTCACGCGGGTGTCGCAGGGATCGTCGCGGCCGACCTGGAGTTAGACGGCCGGCTTCCGGAACGTTCTAGACGAACGGCAGCTTGATGTTGCTGCGCTTCTCCAGCCATTCCGGCACCGGCAGGTTCTTGGCGCGCATGAAGTCGGCGTTGAACAGCTTTGACTGGTAACGGCTGCCGGAATCGCAGAGCACGGTGACGATCGTCTTGCCCGGTCCGAGCTGCTTTGCGAGGCGGATGGCGCCGGCGATGTTGATGCCGGTCGAGCCGCCGAGGCACAGGCCTTCGTGCTGGAGGAGTTCGTAGATCACCGTCACCGCTTCGGCATCGGGAATGAGATAGGCGTCGTCGACCTTTGCGCTCTCGACGATTGCGGTCGCCCGGTTGAGGCCGATGCCCTCGGTGATCGAGCCGCCCGGCGTCGCCTTGGCGTCGCCCGTTCTGAAATATTCATACATGCCGGCGCCGTGCGGGTCGGCGCAGGCGATCCTGACGTCCTTGCTCTTCTCTTTCAGGAAGCGGCTGGTGCCGGCCAGCGTGCCGCCGCTGCCGACGGAGCAGACGAAACCGTCGACCTTGCCGCCGGTCTGCTCCCAGATCTCAGGACCTGTGGACTCGTAATGCGCCTTCGCATTGTCGAGGTTGTTCCACTGGTCGGCGAACAGCACGCCGTTCGGCTCCGTCTTACGCAGCTCGTCGGCAAGACGGCGGCCGACATGCTGGTAGCTGTTCGGATTGGAATAGGGCAGTGCCGGTGATTCCAGCAGCTCGGCGCCGCACAGCTTCAGAAAATCCTTCTTCTCCTGGCTCTGCGTTTCCGGGATCACGATCAGCGTGCGGTAGCCGCGCGCGCTCGCCACGACCGCAAGGCCGATGCCGGTATTGCCGGCGGTCGATTCCACGACGAGACCGCCGGGCTTGAGCTCGCCGCGCTTCTCGGCCTCCAGGATCATCCATTTGCCGGCGCGATCCTTCACCGACTGGCCGGGATTCATGAACTCGGCCTTGCCCAGAATGGTGCAGCCGGTCAGTTCGGAAGCGCGCTTGAGCTTGATCAGCGGGGTGTTGCCGATGGCTTCGACAACGTCATTTTTGATGGTCATGTCAGGGGAAATCACTGGCAAAGGGTTGATCAGGTTGGCCAGAACCTAGTGCTTGGGCGGTCAAAGGGGAAGGCTTTTGCGCTGCGGCGAAACCGGCGGAAGTGCCCGGAAGCAGTGAATTTTTGGGAGGAGAGATCGCCGATGCTGCTGCTGTGCTACGCTGCGGGATATCGGTAGGAGGATCTGGCCGGTCCCTGCCAAAACATGGAAGATAAGGGTCGTCGCCAGCGCACCTTCGCCATTGGATCTGAGACATCGCCCTCGAAGAGTGCGGCTGGTACGCGGGAGGCGGTCAAATCTCTGCACGACGAATGCCCATTCGTTTCGACAATGGACGGCCTCGCGAGAGTGGCCCACCTCGGTTTCGAGACCGGACTGAAGCCGCATCGCGAGCGGTGCAGGCGGATTGAAGGGACTGGCGTCGGTGTGGCGGCATTATCACATGAAATCTTGGTAAGCTTGAGCAGGCTCCACGGCCGCATAGGAATGCGAAAAAGCGCTGCAACACAGCACTATTTCGTGCTTTCTTCGTGTTGATGGCGGTGCGCTTTGGCGGTCATTTCGCACCTGCGGGACTGTCCCGCTGTTCCGCACCCGGCTAGTATGGGTGTCCGGTTCCGCAGAAAGCATCATCGCTGTGAACGAGTTATCCAACGCCCGCCGACTGTCCAGCCGCGAATCGGTTAATCCGGCTTCGCGGCGGCGGCTCGATCTGCCCGGCGGGGGGTGGATTTGACACAAGATGATCCTGCGATCGCGGTGCGGCGGTCTCTAGGTTCCGCGTCCCGGACACGACGTGCGGCGCGCTGGCTTGCGGTCGCTTGCCTCGCCGCCGGCTCGGGCGCTTGCGTGCTCACGCAGGATCTTCCCGATCCCGCGCTCGACGTTCCCACGCAGTACAAATACGCCGGCAAGGGCGATGCGCCGCCGTCTCTGGATTGGTGGCGCAGCTTCCGCTCGGCGGAGCTGACACAGCTGATGGAAGAGGCGCAGACCGTCAACCTCGACATTGCCGCCGCCGTTTCGCGCATCGTCGAGGCCGACGCGCAGGCGCGGCAAGCGGGTGCGGCGCTGCTGCCGAGCCTTTCCGGCACCGGGCAGGAGGCCTATTCGCGCACCTCCGGCTCCTCCGCCTCGGGGCTCACCAATGGCGGCCGTGAGGTCGTCAACTACCAGGCTTCGCTGAGCGCGAGCTACCAGCTCGATTTCTGGGGTCAGAATCGGGACGCACTCCAGACCGCGGAAGAAACGGCGCATGCCAACCGTTTCGATCGCGACGTCGTTGCGCTGACGACGCTTGCGGGTGTGGCTAACGCCTATTTCCAGGTGCTGGCCTCGCAGGATCGCATCCGGACCTCACAGCGCAACATCGCGAGCGCGCAACGCATCCTCGATGCCGTCAAGGAACGGCGTAAGGCTGGCACGGGCACCGATCTCGACGTCGCGCAGCAGGAGAGCGTGCTCGCAAACCAGAAGGCCCTGGTGCCGCCGCTGCGCCAGACGCTCGACCAAAACGTCAATGCGCTTGCAGTCCTGGTGTCGCGGCCGCCGGAGAGCGTGCGCGTGCTCGGCGGCTCGCTGAACCGGATCGCTATACCCCGCGTGACGCCCGGCCTGCCGTCCGAGCTCCTGACGCAGCGGCCCGACATTCGCCGGCAGGAGGCGCAACTTGCTTCTGCCACTGCGAACGTCGGCAATGCCCGCGCGCAGTTCTTTCCGACCATCCAGCTCACCGGCAATGGCGGCTATCAGAGCTCGGCCCTGGTCTCGCTATTCCAGCCGCATGCGGCGTTCTTCCAGCTCGTCGGCAGCGCGACGCAGCCGATCTTCGACGGCGGCAAGATCCTCGGCAATTTCGAGTTTGCCAAGGCGCGGCAGGACGAACTGCTCCAGACCTACCGCAAGACCATCATCCAGTCTTTTGCCGATGTCGACAATGCGCTGTTCTCGATCAAGCAGACCACGATCAGGCTGCAATTGCAGCGTGACGTCCTCAACGCCTCCCGCCGCGCCTTCGATCTCTCCGAGCAGCAATTGCGCGCCGGCACCGCCGACATCGTCACCGTGCTCAACACCCAACTGACCCTGTTCCAGGCGGAAGACGCGCTGTCGCAGGCGCAACTTGCCCGCCTTCTTGCTATCGTCAGCCTGTATCAGGCGCTCGGCGGCGGCTGGGAGCCGAGGATGGAGAAACCGGTCAATGCTCTTTAAGCCGGATACGAAGCAGGGCGCGAAGGAGGGAACGGCGAAGAAGTCGCGCGGGCGCGGCTTCGTCATGACCCTGATCACGCTGGCGATCCTCGGCGGGCTCGGCTACTACGGCTGGACCACCTGGCATCAGCAGCCGCAGCAGGCGAACGGCCGCAATCAACGGCCGGATCTGCCGGTACCGGTGCTGGCGGCGACGCCCCGCATCCAGGACGTTCCCGTCTATCTCGACGGCGTCGGCGCGATCCGCGCACTCAACACCGTGACCGTCCGCTCTCAAGTCGACGGCAAGCTGATCGCGGTCAATTTCACCGAGGGACAGGACGTCAAGAAAGGCGACGTGGTCGGCGAGATCGACCCGGCGCTCTACCAGGCGACGTACGATCAGGCTGTCGCCAAGAAGGCGCAGGACCAGGCCCAGCTCGCCAACCAGCGCATCGACCTCACGCGCTACGAGCAGCTCGCCGCGTCCAACGCCGGATCCAAGCAGCAGGCCGACACCCAACGCGCGCTGGTCGCGCAGACCGAGGCGCTGGTCAAGGCTGACCAGGCGGCGATCGACAATGCGGCGGCGACGCTGAGCTACACCAAGATCGTGGCGCCGATCTCGGGCCGCGCCGGCCTGCGCCAGGTCGACCAGGGCAACATCATCCACGCCTCCGACACCACCGGCCTCGTGGTGATCACGCAATTGCAGCCGATCGCGGTGTGGTTCAGCCTGCCCCAGCAGCAGATCATGCGGGTCAACGCCGCCGCGTCGAAGGGCGCGCTCGCCGTCGACGTGTTCGGCAATGACGGCCTCACCGTGATCGACACCGGCAAGCTCACCGGCATCGACAACCAGGTCGACCAGACCACCGGCACGCTCAGGCTCAAGGCCGAATTCCCGAACGCCAATTACCAGCTCTGGCCCGGCCAGTTCGTCAATGTCCGCCTCAAGGTCGAGACCTTGACGCAGGCACTGGTGGTGCCGACCTCGGCCGTGCAGCGCGGACCGATCGGCACGTTCAGCTATGTCATCGGCGAGGACAATTTGGTTGCGGCCAAGCCGGTGACGGTGACGCAGCAGAACGAGCATGACGCCGTCATCGCCAGCGGCCTGTCGGCGACAGACAAGGTCGTCACCACAGGCTTTGCCAATCTGTCCGATGGCTCCAAGGTGGTCATCGGCCGCGACGACCAGACGCCGTCGGCCGATCTCGCGCCACGCAAGCGCTCGCGCGGACCGGATGGTCAGAAGAAGGACGGCGCCAAAGACGGCCAGAGGGACGGACAAGATAAGGACGGCGAGTTCCGCGCCAAGCGCAAGAGCAGCGAGGGCGACCAGAAGGGCCAGACCGGACCGGCACCAGGGCCGGGTGCATCGGGAAGTGGAGCCAAGCAGCCATGATCCCGACGACAGCCGCCTGAGCGGCAGGCGCATCCCATGGGCGTCTCCGAACCCTTCATCCGACGGCCGATCGCGACCTCGTTGCTCGGCATCGCGCTTCTGATCGGCGGGCTGCTCGGCTATTTCGCGCTGCCGGTGTCTGCGCTGCCGCAGGTCGATTTCCCGACCGTGCAGGTGACGACGCAATTGCCCGGCGCGAGCCCCGACGTGATCGCCTCGCTGATCACCGCGCCGCTGGAGCGGCAACTCGGCCAGATCCCGTCGCTGTCGGCGATGAACTCGACGAGCTCGTTCGGCGTCAGCCAGATCTCGCTCCAGTTCGATCTCAACCGCGACATCGACGGCGCGACCCAGGACGTCCAGGCCGCGATCAACGCCGCGGCCGGCGTGCTGCCCAAGACGCTGCCTTATCCGCCGACCTACGCCAAGGTGAACCCGGCCGATGCGCCGGTGATGACATTGGCGCTGCGCTCCGACACCATCTCGCTACGGGCGATGAGCGACATTGCCGACACGCTTCTGGCGCAGCGGCTGAGCCAGATTTCCGGCGTTGGACGCGTCTCTGTGCTCGGCGGACTGAAGCCGGCCGTCCGCATCCAGGCGGATCTCGCGCGGCTCGCCGCCTATGGCATCGCCATGGAAGACCTGCGCACCGCGATTGCCAATGCCAACGTCTCGGGGCCGAAAGGCTCGCTCGACGGCGCGCAGCAATCCTACATCATCGCCGCCAATGACCAGATCGCCGCCGCCGACGCCTACAAGCCTGTCATCATCGCCTACCGCAACGGCTCGCCGGTCACGATTGCCGACGTCGCCCAGATCGTCGATGGCCTCGAGAACGACCGCACCGGCGGCTGGTATCAAGGCTCGCCCGCGGTCATCATCGACATTCAGCGGCAGCCCGGCGCCAATGTGATCGACGTCGTCAGCCAGATCCGGGCGGAAATCCCAAAGGTCCAGCGCGCTATTCCGGCCGGCGTGAATCTCACCATCGTCTCCGACCGTACCGTCACCATCCGTGCCTCGGTCCGCGACGTGCAGTTCACGCTGATCCTCAGCGTGGTGCTGGTGACGCTGGTGGTGCTGCTGTTCCTGCGCTCGCTCAGGGCCACGCTGATCGCCGGGGTGGCGCTACCACTCTCGCTGATCACCAGCTTCGGCATCATGTATTTCGCCGGCTTCAGCCTCGACAATCTGTCGCTGATGGCGCTCACCATCGGCACCGGCTTTGTCGTCGACGACGCCATCGTGATGATCGAGAACATCGTCCGCCACATGGAAAACGGCGATAGCGCGATGGAGGCTTCGCTGAAGGGCGCCAGCGAGATCGGCTTCACCGTGATCTCGCTGACGGTGTCGCTGATTGCGGTGTTCATCCCGCTGTTGTTCATGTCGGGCCTGGTCGGCCGCATGTTCCGCGAATTCGCGCTGACGCTGACGATCGCGGTCGTGACCTCGGCCGTGGTCTCGCTGACGCTGACGCCGATGATGTGCTCGCGTCTGCTGAAGCACGCCCATGAAGAGCTGGCAGTGCCGGGTCTTGCCGCGGTCAGCCGCTTCATCGACCGCACCGTGGGGTTCTATCACCGCACGCTGCTCTGGGTGTTGGAGCGCCAGCGCGCGACGCTGGTCGTGACCTTCGCCACACTGATTGCGACCCTGGCGCTCTATGTCGTCGCGCCAAAGGGCTTCCTGCCGCTGCAGGACACTGCCTCGATCACGGCGGTGACGGAAGCGGGTCCCGACGTGTCGTTCGCGGAGATGCAGAAGCGGCAGGCCGACGCGGCCGACGCCATCAAGGCCGACCCCGATGTAACAGGCGTGGTCTCGGTGATCGGGGCAGGCTCGGTCAATCCGACCACCAATGTCGGCCGTCTGGTCATGACGCTGAAACCCCGCGGCGAGCGGCGCGACGATGTCAGCGTCGTCATCACGCGGCTGAAGGAGCGGGTGGCAGCCATCCCCGGCATGACCGTCTACTTCCAGCCGGTGCAGGATGTGCAGATATCGACCCAGTCGAGCCGCTCGCAATACCAGTACACGCTGACCGGCACCGACGCCGCGCTGGTGTCGGAATGGGCGCGCAAGCTGGTTGCCGAGATGCGGCGCGATCCGCTGTTCCGCGACGTCTCCTCGGAGGCGCAGGAAGGCGGTCTGCGGGCGCAGCTCACGGTCGACCGCACCCGCGCCGGCCAGCTCGGCGTCAGCCTCCAGGGCATCACCGACACGCTCAACGACGCGTTCGCGCAGCGCCAGATCTCGACCATCTACGGCCAGGCCAACCAGTATCGCGTGGTGCTGGAAGCGCTGCCGATGTACCAGCGCGATCCCTCGATCCTGTCGAAGCTCTATCTGCCGGGCGGGGCGAGCGCGACCGCCGGCGCGCCCAACGCACAGGTGCCGCTCTCCGCCGTGGCGACGCTGACCCGCACCACCGCGCCGCTCGCGATTTCGCACCAGGCCCAGTTCCCGTCGATCTCGCTCAGCTTCAACCTCGCCCCGGGCGCTGCGCTCGGCGATGCCGTCGAGGCCGTGAAGACCATCCAGACCCGGATTGAGATGCCCAACAGCATCGTCGGCGTCTATGCCGGCGACGCCGCCGAATTCGCCAAGGCACTCGCCGGCCAGCCCTGGCTGCTGCTGGCCGCGGTGATCACGATCTATATCGTGCTCGGCGTGCTCTACGAGAGCTACATCCATCCGATCACGATCCTCTCGACGCTGCCGTCGGCCGGCGTCGGCGCGATCCTGGCGCTGATGCTGTGCGGGCAGGATCTCTCCGTGATCGGGCTGATCGGCATCATCCTGTTGATGGGCATCGTCAAGAAGAACGCGATCATGATGATCGACTTCGCGCTCGAGGCCGAGCGCAGGCAGGGGATGTCGCCCAACGAGGCGATCGTGCAGGCTTGTCTGCTGCGCTTCCGTCCGATCATGATGACGACGCTGGCCGCGCTGTTCGGCGCGCTGCCGCTGGCGATCGAGAGCGGCACCGGCGCCGAGCTGCGCTTTCCGCTCGGCATCTCCATCATCGGCGGCCTGCTGCTCAGCCAATTGCTCACGCTCTACACCACGCCGGTGATCTACCTCGCCCTCGACCGCATCAACCGCCGCCTTGAGCAGGCGCTGCCGCCGGTCGAACCCGGCGGGCCGCCCGTCGCGGGCGCGACCGAGGGGATGCAGTGATGGCATCGATCTCGGAGCCCTTCATCCGCCGCCCGGTCGCGACCACGCTGCTGTCGATCGGGTTGTTCCTGCTGGGTATCGTGGCTTACGAGTTCCTCCCCGTCGCCTCGGTTCCGAACATCGATTTCCCCGCCATCTTCGTGTCCGCCAGCCGTCCCGGCGCCGATCCGTCCGTGATGGCCGCGACGGTTGCCTCGCCGCTGGAGCGGCGGCTCGGCGAGATCGCGGGCATCAACCAGATCACCTCGACCTCTTCGCTCGGCACGACCAGCATCCAGCTCCAGTTCGACATCGGCCGCAACATCGACAAGGCCGCGCGCGACGTGCAGGCGGCGATCAACGCCGCGCTGGTCGACCTACCCAGCGATCTGCCGACGCTGCCGCGCTTCCGCAAGGCCAATACCGCAGGCGCCCCCGTGTTCGTGCTGGCGCTGACCTCGAAGACGCTGTCCGCCAGCGCGGTCTACGACGTCGCCGATACCGTGCTGGCGCAGCGCATCTCGCAGGTGCCGGGGGTGGGCAATGTGACGATCTCGGGTGCCGACCAGCCGGCGGTCAGGATTCAGCTCAATCCCGTCGCGCTGTCGAACGCCGGCATCGCCACCGACGACGTGCGAACTGCGATTATCAACGCCAATCCGCTCGGTCCGGTCGGCATCTTCAATGGCGAGCGCCAGAGCGAAACGCTGTCGCTCAACAGGCAGATGCGGACGGCGAAAGAGTTCCGCGACATCGTCATCAAAAGCGCGAACGGCAATTTCGTCCGGCTCTCCGATGTTGCCGACATCGAGGACGGCGTCCGTAACGCCCGATCCATCGCTTGGTTCAACAAGCAGCCGGCGGTGCTGATCCAGATCACCAAGCAGGGCGACGCCAACGTCATCGAGACCGTCGACCGGGTGAAGGAGTTGATCCCCGCGCTGAAGCAGTGGATCCCGGCCGGCGTCGACGTCTCCACCTTGGTCGATCGCACCAGTACGATCCGCGCCAGCGTGCTCGACATGCAGTGGACCTTGTTCGCGACCGCCATTCTCGTGATGGTCGTCGTGTTCGTATTCCTGCGACGGCTGACGCCGACGATCGCGGCCGGAATCTCCGTGCCGCTGGCGCTGGCCGGGACCTGCGCCGGCATGTGGGTCGCGGGCTTCTCGATCGACAATCTGTCGCTGATGGCGCTGGCGATCTCCGTCGGCTTCGTGGTCGACGACGCCATCGTCATGATCGAGAACATGTACCGCAATCTCGAACAGGGCATGCGGCCGCTTCAGGCGGCATTGGACGGCGCCCGGCAGATCGGCTTCACCGTGGTGTCGATCAGCCTGTCGCTGATCGCGGCCTTCACGCCGCTGATCTTCATGGACGGCATCGTCGGCCGTCTCTTGCGCGAGTTCTCGCTGACGCTGACCTTCGCGATCCTGGTCTCGACCCTGGTGTCGCTCACGGTGACGCCGATGATCTGTGCCCACTATATCAGGCAGACCACGTCGGGATCCGCCACACTGTTCGATCGTGTCATCGAGGGCTCGCTGACGCGCATCGTCGCCTTCTACACCCGCACCCTGCGCACGGTGCTGGAGTATCCGCTGCTAACGCTGCTGGTGTTCTTTGCCACCATCGGCCTCACCGTGGTGCTCTACATCAAGGTCCCCAAGGGCTATTTCCCGACCGACGATTCCGGCTTCGTCATCGGGGCGACGCGCGCCTCGGCCGACATCTCGTTCCAGTCCATGCTCAGCCTGCAGCAGCGGCTCGCCGACATCGTGATGCAGGATCCGGCCGTGGCCGGCATCGGCTCCACCGTCGGCAGCGGCGGCGGGCCGGGTGGCGCGACCTCCAATCGCGGCACCATGTTCATCAGCCTGAAGCCGCCGGAGGAGCGCGACCACGTCTCGACCCAGGTGGTGATCGACCGTCTCAGGCGGGCGTTATACCCGGTGCCCGGCATCCGCCTGTTCATGTTCGCCGCCCAGGACGTGCGCGCCGGCGGACGACAGAGCGATTCCGACTACCAGTACACGCTGACCAGCACCGACCTCGGCCTGTTGCAGAAGTGGGCGCCGATCGTGGCCAAGCGCATGGAGAGCGTCGAAGGCATCACCGACGTCTCCAGCGACCGCGATCCCGGCGGGCTTCAATTGACCTTGTCGATCGATCGCCAGAAGGCCTCGGCGCTCGGCGTCCGCGTCCAAGATATCGACAACGCGCTCAACAACGCGTTCTCGCAGCGGCAGATCGGGATCATCTACACCCAACGCAACCAGTACATGACCGTTCTGGAGATGGACCCGAAATTCCAGGTCGACCCGTCCAACCTCGATCGCATCTATGTCGCCGGCGCGGGCGACGCGCAGGTGCCGCTGTCGGCCGTGGTACATGCGACGCGCGGGCTCGCCGCCCTCGCGGTCTATCATTCGCAATCGTTCCCATCGACCACGGTGTCGTTCAACCTGTTGCCGGACGTGCAGATCCAGGCCGCAACGCAGAACATCCAGCGCGCGGTCGAGGAATTGCACATGCCGGAAGGCATCCGCGGCAGTTTTGACGGCAACGCCGGCGATTTCGCCAAGACCAGCGGCCGCCAGCCGCTCCTGATCCTCGGCGCGCTGGTGGCGATGTATATCGTGCTCGGCGTGCTCTATGAGAGTCTCGCCCATCCGCTCACGATCATCTCGACGCTGCCCTCGGCGGGCCTCGGCGCGCTGCTGGCCTTGCAGATCACCAACACGCCGCTGACGGTGATCGCCTTCGTCGGCATCATCCTGTTGATCGGCATCGTCAAGAAGAACGGCATCATGATGGTGGATTTCGCGCTCGATGCCGAGCGCCAGCGCGGCCTGTCTTCGGCGGAGGCGATCTTCGAGGCCTGCCAGGCACGCTTCCGTCCGATCCTGATGACGACCATGGCTGCATTGTTCGCCGGCATTCCGCTGGTGGTCGCGACCGGGCCCGGCACGGAACTGCGCCGCCCGCTCGGCATCACCATCATCGGCGGGCTGTTCGTCTCGCAGATCCTGACGCTCTACACCACGCCCGTGATCTACCTGCTGATCGACCGCCTGCGCCGGCGCCGCGAGCCGCGCCCGGTGCCTGCGCCGGCGGAATAGGCGGGTTGTTGAACAGCCCCGCAAAGCGTATAGCGGCGACCATGTCGAACCCCACCGCCGCTGCGCCGGCCGATCCAATCCCCGAATGCCCGCACTGCCAGAAGCCGATGCCGCTGTGCATCTGCGACAGCGTCACGCCCATCAAGAACCGGCTCTCGCTCCTGATCCTTCAGCATCCGCAGGAGCAGGACAGGGCGCTCGGCACCGCGCGGCTGCTTGCGAAGCATTTCGCCGGTGCCACGCTGCGGGTCGGCTTGTCCTGGCCGAGCCTGTCCAAGGCGCTGGGGCAACCGATCGAGAACGCCTCGCACTGGGCCGTGCTCTATCTCGGCTCGGCGCACGCCGCCGATCTCGAGGCCGAGGGCGAAATCCTGGCGCTCAACCGCAAAGGCGAGGGCGCGGACAACCAGCGCGCGCGCCTCGGCAAGCTCGAAGGTGTGGTGCTGCTCGACGGCACCTGGAGCCAGGCCAAGGCCCTGTGGTGGCGCAACCCCTGGATGCTGAAATGCCAGCGCGTCATCCTCAACCCGGCCGCGCCATCGCGTTACGGCCGCCTGCGCAAGGAGCCTCGGAAGGACGGCCTGTCGACCATCGAAGCGGCAGCGACGATCCTCTCCGTTCTGGAGAAGCGCCCGGACATCGCCGAGACGCTGAATGCCAGCTTTGAACGGATGTTAACCCGCTACCGCGAGGTCCAGACCGAGATGCCCGAATTGGCGCCGAAGCCGCCGGTGAAGGACCGCCGGCGCGGTGTCCGGCGGGTCAAGCGAGCCTGACTCCGGTCCGGATCATCCGTCCGGCCGATTGTCCCGCGAGAGGCGGGCGGATAGAGACCATCGGCCAACAGGCCGCGATCTGCTATCCTGTCGCACCATCGGAACGCCGGAAACGGAAGGGACCGTCGCATTCAGCTTGCAGCCAAGGAGATCCTTGCCCAGGCGGCGCGGTTCGATCGTTGGGGCACGCTCGCCCTGATGGACATTTCGCTGCGCTACCGGCGCACCGTGATCGGCCCGCTCTGGATCACGCTGACGCTCGCCGCGACGATTGCCAGCGTCGGCACGGTCTATGCGGCACTGTTCAAGCAGGACATTGCGAGCTTTCTGCCGCCCTTTGCCATTGGCCTGATCGTCTGGACGCTGATCGCGACGACGCTCCAGGAAGGTTCCAACATCTTCGTGGCATCAAACCATTTGATCAAGGCGGTGCCGGCGCCGCTGATCGTGCATGTTCTCCAGATGATGGCGCGCAACGTCCTCATCTTCGCGCATCATCTGGTGATCGTCGTACTGCTCTATCTGGTAATGCCGTGGCCGCTGCATGGGAGCATGCTGCTCGCGGTGCCGGGCTTTGCGATCCTGCTCGTCGTGCTGCTGGGCGGCTCGGTCGCGCTCGGCATGCTCTGCGCGCGGTTTCGTGACATCGGCTCGGCGATCGTCAGCGGCCTGCAATTCGTGTTCTTCCTGACGCCGATCATCTGGACCGAGGACACCGTGCGCGGCACCGCGTTTTATTGGCTGATCCGCGCCAATCCGTTCGCGACGCTGCTCGATCTGGTGCGCAGGCCACTGCTCTCACAGCCGACCGATGCGGAGCAATGGCTGCTCGGGGTCATCTATGCGACCGTCGTGGCCGTCATCGGCCTCGGCTGCTACGCGAAATACCGCCATCGCGTGGCGTATTGGCTGTGAGGCGCGAGATATGACCCCCGCAGCTCATATCGCGCTTCGCAACGTCTCGGTGAGATTTCCGGTGTTGTCGTTCCGCGACCGCTCGCTGCGCAGCCGGTTCGTCAACGCGGTGACACTGCGGCGGACGACCCCGCACATCGTCTCCGCGTTGAACGATGTCAGTCTCGACATCCGTGCCGGCGACCGCGTCGCCATCATCGGCGCCAATGGCGCCGGCAAGACCACGCTGCTGCGGGTGCTCGCCGGCATCTACCATCCGACGTCCGGCAGCGTGGACGTGCTGGGCCGCTGCCAGCCGCTGTTCGATCTCTCGGCCGGATTCGACGAGGAAGCGACCGGCTACGAGAACATCGTGCGGCGCGGGCTCGTGATCGGCGCGCGGCGCTCCGAGATCGACGACCGGCGCGCGGAGATCGCCGCATTCACCGAGCTCGGCGAACGGCTCGACTTGCCGCTGCGCACCTATTCCAGCGGCATGATGCTGCGCCTGATCTTTGCGGTCGCAACCGCCGTCGAGGGCGAGATCGTGCTGCTCGACGAATGGATCGGCGTCGGCGACCAGCAGTTCCGCAAGAAGGCGCGGCAGCGGCTCGACGAGATCGTCGTGCGCGCCGGCATTCTGGTGCTCGCCTCGCACGACGTCGAGCTGATCAAGAGCACCTGCAACCGCGCGATCCTGCTGGAGGAGGGGCGGATCGTGGCGGCCGGTGCGACCGATGAGATTCTCGGCCAATATCTCGGCGGCGCGAAGGCGTAGCTGCCCGGTCGGGGTTGCCTAAACCCGTGATCCCCTATATTGCTCCGCCCTCGTTGGGGCCACGTGGCGGAGTGGTTACGCGCCGGTCTGCAAAACCGTTTACTCGGGTTCGAGTCCCGACGTGGCCTCCATCACAACCTCCTGATATCTCAGCGAATATCCGATCGTGTCGCGGCTGCCATCAGCCTGCGGGGGCGATGCGTGCCGGCTGCGCACACCGGGTTTACCCGGGGCCCGGCGGAAACCCACCATTCAGCCCGCTGGCATAGTCTTCGCATCTGCGAAGTGATGCATCCCAACGATCGAGCGCTGGAGAGCACGTGAGCGAAATCGTCCGATTTGTCCCGAAATCCGAGCTGGAGCGGGCTCGCCTCATTCGCGAGGCCCGCGCGATCTATGACAGCATCTTCCCCTCGGCCGCACCCGACCGGGCGCCGCTGGACGGCGAGGACCGCCTCAAGACTTGATCGCGGTCGCGCCGGATTTCGCGGCGTAGAGCCCACAGCAAAACGCCCGCAGAGCGCGGGCGCATCGGCTCACGGCGAGATTGGCTTCAGCAGGCCGCGTACCAGCCGTCCGGGAAAGGTAGCAGGGGCCACGCGCCCTCGTTGTCATTGGCAGCTTTGGGCTTCGCGTAATAGGTCCACGAGCGCGGCACGAAATCCTCCCCCGGCACGAACGCCAGATCTTCATGGATCATGGCGTCCTGGACGGCGTCCAGCAGTAAGTTGAACTCGGCTTCGCTCATCACACCCTCCGGCCCGCGGATGGCGCAATATCGCAAAGCGGGTTTGCTTCCCGGTTGAGCCGATCGTTCGTATTTTAACGATCGGCCAATCGGGTCCCGATTGGTTAGCGATTGATGAAATCCCGTTGGAAAACTTAGGTTCCTGCCGGGTGCCCGCAGTGTGAAGGAGGTCACATCGTCCGCTGTTTATTTCTCCTACCCCTTCGCACACCGGCCAACACAGGCCGGCGGGCAAGGCAGACGGGAGACTGGTCATGAAGGCGAGGTTCTTGCGGTTTGCGGGTGTGAAAAGCCGGGCGCGTCGCGCCTCGACGGTCGGGCTGTTCCTGACGCTGTTTGCCTCCGCCGCCCATGCTCAGCAGGGAACGCCCGAGCAGCGCCGGGCCTGCACCCCCGACGTCTACCGGCTCTGCGCCGGCGAGATCCCCAACGTCCGGGCCATCACGGCGTGCCTGCGCCGTAACAGGTCAAGCTTGAGTGAGGCTTGCCGCACCGTGTTCGATCAGGGCGGCGGCTGACATACCGGGCCTGTGGGTTTGTGCGCAGCAAGTGGCTCGCGCGGGCTCGCGAATCCGGCATAGTCGGCCTGTGGATATGCCTGTGGGTATGCTGCGGAAAGACTGTGGACGGGGGTGATGTGCTTCGGATGCCGGCCGCAGATGCGTCCTTCGATTGTCATATCTGTGTCAAATGACCTCACCGCATGATTCCCTAATCGGGCAGATCGCTGCGTCGCGCAAGATCATGTTGTTTCTCCGAATTCGGAAATTGATGCCGCGAGGGTTCCTCACGAGCAGTTTTTGGCAGCCGGCTGCTAGGACGCACTGATCGAGATCGACCCGGTGTGTCGGCGGCCGTGAGGCGACAGCCGATAGCCCGGATTCGCGAAGCAATCCGGGCTTCAATCCCTTGCGTTGCCCGACGGGCAAAACACCCAAACGACGGGTCAATCCGCTCGCGCAAAAATATTCCGCTTTACCGAAATTCGGCTTTGGCGTATTCAGCCGCCACCTCATCCCGGTCAGAGGGGCGTATCGCGATCGTCACGAAACGTGGGGTGAGCTGCGGTGGACGCGGGCAGCATCGGCGCGAAGGGCTTCGCAGGGCGGCAAAACCGTGAGCGAAGGCGTCGCGCACACGACCGGTGCTGACAGCGTACGGCAAAACCGTGTCGTCCTGACGCCCGGGGTCTGTGCGTCAAGTCTTGTGGTGATGTGGGCGGCCCGACCGGGCATCCGCATCAGCCATCCGCAAGGCGACGGGGGCAATAGTGCATCGCTCCCCGGGGAGAACTCGGCATAAGCCGTCAAACCACTGCGCAGGGAAGGCCGTGTGTTGGGCTTCACCTGTATGCCGCTGTGCAGCCTCTTGTAGCGCAACCTTCGCACAGTGGACCGTGGGTGCCAGCCGGCACCCGGTCTTCCCTGCGCCCTCTGACGGAGGAGGGTGGACGAGACAAAGCAAAGCTCGGGCGAGATGCGTCGCGAGGAAGCGAAGCCGTGCCTGCGACAAGAATCATATTGAGCGCGCAGCGCCGGCGCCCGCGCCGGAGACAACAAGCCGCGCCGATCTATGAATGCCGGTTCATTGCTGCGGAGAATTCGAATCGGTAAGAATTGGCTCGCTGCGCGTCTCGCGTCGTGCAGAGAGCCGGAGGCGGATCGATCGCGTCTTGAACCTTTCGATTGCGCCTCCGACGAATCCTCCAAGGCAACACCATTGGTTGCCGCGGCGCCTGCGCCGATCGACGTCAGGCACCGAAAGCCCGTTTCGATCGGGGGAATTTCATATGAAGTATTTTCTGTCTGCACTGATCGCGATCGGTCTATCGATTGCCGCCGCGCCGTCGTTCGCGGCTGACGCGCGCAACGTCACTGTCGTCAACGAGACCGGCTATGCCATCAAATTCCTGGGCTTCAACGCCCCGGACGATGGCATGGACGAATGGGACAACGAGCTGGACAAGGTTTTGCAGAACCAGGCGAGCACCTATGTCGAGTTCGACGATGACGACGAAGGATGCGTCTGGAACGTCCGCGTCGACTGGCAGAACTATGACGAGACCGTGCTCTGGAAGAACGTCAACCTCTGCAAGTTCACCGCGCTTCGGCTGCGCTACGATTCCGGCACCAAGACCACTTCGTTCGTCGCCGAGTAACTTGACCTGAGGCCAGGCGGAGGAGGGGCCACGCGCCCTTCCTCGCCGCAATGTGCGAGATGGCGAATTCGTCCTTTGCAAGCGCAAGCGGCTTTGTTATACGCAGCCGCGCGCGAACGACGGGTTCGCCCTTTTCCTCGGTAGCTCAGCGGTAGAGCATCCGACTGTTAATCGGATGGTCGCTGGTTCGAATCCAGCCCGGGGAGCCAAATTCCGCTTCATCGTCAATGGTTTGCGTCCAGACTCTGATCTGGGATGCGATCTCGTTGCGGCAAATTCTCAATTAGATGTGTACCGTGGCGAGCCCGCATCCTCCGCCGCGACGCCAAAACGACTCAATTGAAATCGAGCTTCCAGGCGCCGGTCCTTTACGGAGCTGATTCCCATGCGAGACATCCAGGTCGACCGTTCCCCGTTGGCTCCCTCCATTCTGCCGGCGGACATCCCCGAACTCAGCGATGACGAATGCCTCGCCTGTCTCGCGCGGGCGGTCGAGACCCACGATTCGGCACGGCTGGATGAAGTCGCCGCATTGATCGGCCGCCTCGCAGTCACGATCGAATAGGCGGCTCACCCTCGACGTTGCGAGTTGCGGAAGGGCCCGTTTCGCGGGTCAAAGCCATGTTGCGTTTTCGCAGGGCCTGTTCCAAAGATGCCGCCAACTTTCGTCCGCGGCATCGTCCGCCTTGCAGGGTCCGCAAATGTCCGTTTTCTCGACGGCGCGCCTAAAAATGGTCGATGGCCAGGTGCGCACCAGTGACGTCACCGACCGTCGTGTTCTTGATGCCATGCTCACGGTTCCGCGCGAGGCCTTCGTGCCGGCCAGCCGGCAGGCATTGGCGTATCTCGACCTCGATCTCGACGTCAGCGAGGGCGGCGCCAAGCGGTTCCTGATCAAGCCGCAACTGACCGGCAAGTTGCTCCAGGCCGCCGAGATCGGCGAGGATGACAACGTGCTGGTCGTCGGCTGCGCCACGGGCTATCTCGCTGCGCTGACCGCCAAGCTTGCGCGTCAGGTCACCGCGACGGAATGCGATTCGGCCTTGGCCGCGAAGGCCAAGGACGCCTTCGCCGCCCTCGGGCTCGCCAACGTGGCCTGCAAGGCCGCGGCCTGCACCGAGGGTGATGCCGCTGCCGGCCCCTATGATGTGATCGTCCTCAACGGCGCCACCGAGGTGACGCCGGCAGGGCTGCTCGGGCAGCTCAAGGAGGGTGGGCGCCTGTTGGGGGTCTCGGCCGAATCCAGGCCGCCGCGAGCCATGATCGTCACCCATACTCACGGCGAATTCGGCCATCGGGCGCTGTTCGATGCCGCGGCCCCGGTCCTTCCCGGGCTGGAACGAGCCGCCGCCTTCGTGTTCTGACGGCCCGATAGCGGCTTTGGCCCGTTAAAATCCCGTTCTGAATCAGAAGTGTGGCCGGGATGCTGCACGTGAAGAGTTTCCACCGAGAACCACCCTCAGGTAGTTCCGTCGCGCTTGACCGCGTCCTATGTTGCGGCGGGGCAACGACTCCACTCGTAGACGGTAACCCAGCTCGCGGGCACGAGCCGGGCGTTAGAATGAACGGAATTTTTGGATGCATGGGGTGAAGTTCTTCACCGGAGCAGCGGTTTCGGTCCTGCTGCTGGCGCTTGCCGGGCCGACGCCTGCCTTGGCGGATACGATCGAGGCTGCGCTGGTGCGCGCCTATCAGAACAATCCGCAGCTGAACGCGCAGCGCGCCCAGGTGCGCTCGACCGACGAGAACGTGCCGCAGGCGCTGTCGGGCTATCGGCCCAAGGTCAATGTGACCCTCGGCAGCGGGTATCAATATCAGGACGTCCAGGCGACGCAGAATGTCGTCCCCCCCACCCCCAAGTCGATCTCCGGCTTGCTTCAGCCCAACAGCGCCAGCGTGAGCGTCAGTCAGACACTCTACAACGGCAATCAGACCGCCAACAGGACGCGCGTCGCGGAGAGCCAGGTGTCGGGTTCCCGCGAGGCATTGCGTGTGCTCGAGCAGACGGTCCTGCTGCAGGCTGCCACGGCCTATATGGATTTTCTGCGCGACTCGGCCACGCTCGAAGTTCAGCGCAGCAACGTGCGCGTGCTCGAACAGACGCTCAAGCAAACGCGCGATCGCTTCAATGTCGGCGAGGTGACGCGCACGGACGTCGCGCAATCCGAAGCGCAGCTGGCTGCCGGCAGGACCCAGGCCCTGACCGCCGAATCGAATCTCACGACGACGCGCGCGAACTTCCGCCGGATCATCGGCAACGAGCCGGCGGCCCTCGCCCCCGGCTCGCCGGTCGATCGCTTCCTTCCTGCGACGATCGCCTCCGCCGTTGGTCTCAGCCTTGTCGAGAATCCCAACGTTACGGCTGCCATGTATGGCATCGACGTCAACTACCTCCAGGTCAAGATCAACGAAGGCGCTTTGCTGCCGACGGTCACGGTCGCGGCTACTGCCAGCACAGCCTACCAGCAGCAGCTGACGATCTTCCGAACGAGTTCCGCGTCCGCCCTCGCGACAGTCGCTGTGCCGATCTATCAGGGTGGCACAGAATATGCGCTGATCCGCCAATCGAAAGAGAACCTGGCGCAGCAGCGCCTGAATCTCGAAACCACCCGCGATCAGACCCGCGCCAACGTCGTGCAGGCCTGGGGCCAGTTGGAAGCCGGCAAGGCGCAGGTGCAGTCCGCGCAGGCGCAGGTCACGGCGTCCGAGATCGCGCTGAACGGCGTGCGCGAAGAGGCCAAGGCCGGGCAGCGCACCACCCTCGACGTGCTCAATGCGCAGCAAGCGCTGGTGAACGCGCGCGTTGCGCTCGTCACTGCCCAGCATGACCGCGTGGTGGCGTCCTATTCGGTGCTCAACGCGGTCGGTCGTCTGGCGCCGCAGGTGCTTGGTCTCAACACCACGGTCTACGATCCCAGCGTGCACTACCAGCAGGTCCGCGACAGCTGGGCCGGCGTACGCACGCCAGACGGACGCTAGAGTCCCGTAGTCATCCGGTCGGCCTCGCGAATAGCCGAAGCCGACCGGTGCTTTGCTTGCAATCATCAAAATCCCTGACATAGCCTTGCCAAGAAGATGCGGGTCGATTCGCTCTGCATCCGATGCCGTGTGCGTAAAGCATGAGGTGCCGAGGGCAGGGGCGCACCGCTGCACGTTGAGCCGTCATCTGGGGACAAGTCGGGCTGCCGTGACGAAAATGTCGGGCCAGCCATCCGGAACCGGCCAATCCTGTCGTGCTTGGTGTAAAACAACGCATGCGAGGGCGTTGATGATGTGGAGTCGGAGATGACGCAGCCTGCAAAGGTCACAGAACCCTCGATGGAGGAGATTCTGGCCTCGATCCGGCGCATCATTGCCGATGATGAGGCCAAGCCGCCGCCGGCGGATGCTGCCAAGTCCGAGAAAGCTGCCGCCCCCGCCGCCCCACCGAAGCCGCAGGCGATCAACGATATTCCGCCATCCAAGGTCGTGCCGCCCAAACCGGCCGCCGAGAAGCCCGTACCGCCTTCAGCCGCAAAGCCGGCGCCGCCGCCGGCCCCCGCGCCCGAGGCGGATGCATCCAACAATCAGGACGATATCGACGCGCTGCTGGCGGGCCTCGACACGGCCACGGCTGCGCCGGAAATCCGTGCTCCCGAGCCGGAGCCCGAACCTGAGCCCGACGTGCTGGAATTGACTGACGATATGGCGCTGGCGATGGAGCCGACGCCGCCTCCGCCGCCGCCGAGCTTCCGCAAGGTCGAGCCGCGCGACGATCTCGAATTCGCCGAATCGCCGCCGCCGCGTCCGACGCCGGCATCCTATGCGCCGGTGGACTTCGATGCGCCGCCATTGCCGCTCCAACAGCCGATCCTGGCGCAATCGACGGTCTCCGCGGTCGAATCCGCCTTCAATTCCCTGGCCCACACGGTGCTCAGCAGCAATGCGCGAACGCTGGAGGATCTGGTTAAGGAGATGCTGCGTCCGATGCTGAAATCCTGGCTGGACGACAATTTGCCCGGCCTGGTCGAACGCATCGTGAAGGCCGAAATCGAGCGGGTATCGCGCGGCGGCAGGTAGATCGGGCCGCAGAGCCCTCATAAAGCCCCGCTTGTGGGTCATATTCTGCCTCCCGACCGGATCGGAAAGCCCTGCTGCCGCCTGGCTTTCCTTTGACCTTTCCGTTGACTTGTCCGTTGACTTGGACCCCGTGCGCGGCTTTCTAACAGCGCCATGATCGAGAAAAATTACCAGCCCGCCGATATCGAAGCCCGCATGTCCGTCGTGTGGGAGGACAGCCTTGCGTTCAAGGCCGGCCGCCCGGACCGCCGCGACGCAGTGCCCTTTACCATCGTGATTCCGCCGCCGAACGTGACGGGCTCGCTGCACATGGGCCACGCCCTCAACAACACCCTCCAGGACATCCTGTGCCGCTTCGAGCGCATGCGCGGCCGCGACGTGCTGTGGCAGCCCGGC
Source organism: Bradyrhizobium sp. MI1.10 (assembly GCF_055811035.1). Lineage (NCBI taxonomy): Bacteria > Pseudomonadati > Pseudomonadota > Alphaproteobacteria > Hyphomicrobiales > Nitrobacteraceae > Bradyrhizobium > Bradyrhizobium sp. MI1.10. The sequence continues at coordinate 133,340 of NZ_JBVVPN010000011.1, read as the reverse complement.
ACCGACCATGCCGGCATCGCCACCCAGATGGTTGTCGAGCGGCAACTGATGGAGCGCCAGCAGCCCAGCCGTCGCGAGATGGGCCGCGAGAAGTTTCTGGAGCGGGTCTGGCAGTGGAAGGCCGAGAGCGGCGACACCATCATCAACCAACTCAAGCGGCTCGGCGCCTCCTGCGACTGGTCGCGCGAACGCTTCACCATGGACGAGGGCCTCTCCAAGGCCGTGGTCAAGGTCTTCGTCGAGCTGCACCGCGACGGCCTGATCTACAAGGACAAGCGGCTGGTCAACTGGGACACCAAGCTGCTCACTGCTATCTCCGATCTCGAAGTGCAGCAGACCGAGGTCAAGGGTAGCCTCTGGTACCTGCGCTATCCGATCGAGGGCAAGACTTTCAGCCCCGAGGATCCCTCGAGCTTCATCGTCGTTGCCACCACGCGCCCGGAGACCATGCTCGGCGATAGCGGCGTCGCCGTGCATCCCGACGACGAGCGCTATCAGAAGCTGGTCGGCAAGAACGTGATCCTGCCGCTGGTCGGCCGCAAGATCCAGATTGTCGCCGACGATTATTCCGATCCGGAGAAGGGCTCGGGCGCGGTCAAGGTGACACCGGCGCACGACTTCAACGATTTCGAAGTCGGCAATCGCCATGGCCTCGCCCGGATCAGTGTCATCGACAAGGAAGGTTGCCTCGATCTCCTCGAGAACGAGGATTATCTGCGCGACCTGCCGGAAGGTGCCTCGCAGTTCGCCGAGGAGTTCAACAAGCTCGATCGCTTTGCTGCGCGCAAGCGCATTGTCGAGCGGTTGGAATCGTTCGGCTTCGTCGAGCGGATCGAGCCCCACACCCACATGGTGCCGCATGGCGACCGCTCCGGCACGGTGATCGAGCCCTATCTGACCGACCAATGGTATGTCGACGCCAAGACGCTGGCGAAGCCCGCGATGGCGGCAGTGCGTTCCGGCGAAACCACGTTCGTGCCGAAGAACTGGGAAAAAACCTATTTCGAGTGGATGGAGAACATCCAGCCGTGGTGCATCTCGCGCCAGCTCTGGTGGGGTCACCAGATCCCGGCCTGGTACGGTCCCGACGGCAAGGTGTTTGTCGCCGAGACCGAGGAGGAGGCCGTCAGCCACGCGCTTGGCTATTACGTCGAGCAGGAAGTCATCACGGTCGAGCAGGGCCGCGAGATGGCGCTCGACCGCAACAAGCGTGATGGTTTCATCACGCGCGACGAGGACGTGCTCGACACCTGGTTCTCCTCGGCGCTGTGGCCGTTCTCGACCCTCGGCTGGCCCGCGGACGCGCCGGAAGTGCAGCGCTACTACCCCACCAACGCGCTGGTGACCGGCTTCGACATCATCTTCTTCTGGGTCGCCCGCATGATGATGATGGGCCTTCACTTCATGAAGGAGGTGCCGTTCTCGACGATCTACATCCACGCCCTCGTCCGCGACGAGAAGGGCGCCAAGATGTCGAAGTCGAAGGGCAACGTCATCGATCCGCTCAGCTTGATCGACCAATATGGTGCGGATGCGCTGCGCTTCACGCTTGCGGCGATGGCCGCGCAGGGGCGCGACATCAAGCTCGCCACCAGCCGCGTCGAGGGCTATCGCAATTTCGCGACCAAGCTCTGGAATGCGTCGCGCTTCGCCGAAATGAACCATTGCGCCGTGCCCGAGGGTTTCGAGCCGGCCAAGGTCAAGGAGACGCTGAACCGCTGGATCGCGCATGAGAGCGCGCACACCACGCGCGAGGTGACCGAGGCGATCGAGGCCTATCGCTTCAACGACGCCGCCGGCAGCATCTACCGCTTCGTCTGGAACGTCTATTGCGACTGGTATCTCGAGCTCGCAAAACCCGTGCTGCTCGGCCCCGACAGCCCTGCCAAGGCCGAGACCCGCGCCATGGTGGCATGGGCGCGCGACGAGATCTTGAAACTGCTGCACCCCTTCATGCCCTTCATCACCGAGGAGCTGTGGGAGGTGACGGCCAAGCGCGACGGTCTGCTCGCGCTGGCGCCGTGGCCGCTGAAGCCGGCCGGGCCGACGCCGGAGCAGCTTGCGATGCTCGCGGCGACGACGGGGCCGACCGATGCGCTCGTCTCGCCGGTTTGGGTGCTGCCGATCTTCGACCATGCCGACTTCACCGATCCCGCCGCCGAGGCCGAGATCGGCTGGGTCATCGACCTTGTCACCCAAATCCGTTCGGTGCGCGCCGAGATGAACATCCCGCCGGCGACTCTCACGGCGCTGGTGCTCGCAGGCGCCTCGGCCGAGACGAAGGAGCGCGCGCCGCGCTGGAGCGACGTCATCAAGCGCATGTCGCGGCTGTCGGATATCTCCTTCGCCGACCGTGCGCCCGACGGCGCGGTCCAGCTCCTGGTGCGAGGTGAGGTGGCCGCGCTGCCGCTGAAGGGCGTGATCGACGTCGCCGCCGAGCGCACGCGTCTCGACAAGGAGATCGGGAAGGCTGACGCCGACATCAAGCGCGCCGAGTCCAAGCTGGCCAACGAGAAATTCGTCGCCAACGCGGCCGAGGAGGTCGTCGAGGAGGAGCGCGAGAAGCGCGAGGCCGCGCTGGCCCGCAAGGCCAAGCTGCTCGAGGCGCTGGAGCGGCTCAAGCAGGCGTCTTAGGCTTATTTCGGAAACGGCTTGCTCAAAAACTTCGAACCCCTGACGCCATAGCGCCAGGGCAGCTCGGCCGCCTTTGTGATGCCGATCCGGATGCCGGCCACCACCTCGACGTCCTCCGTCCGCGCATGCAGCGCGATCGGCGGACGGTCCAGCGGCAAGGCATTGTGCGCGATGGTGATGCCGAGCGATTCGGTCAGCTTGCCCGGGCCCGAGCACAACGCGTGCAAATCCTGGAGATGGCGCCGCCGACGCATCGCGGCGATACCATGGGTCGGCTCCAACGCGCGGATCAGCACGGCGCTGGCCGAGCCTTCTTCCTCGCAGACGAAGTTCACGCACCAGTGGATGCCGTACGAGCGGTAGACATAGGCAAAGCCGGGCGGGCCGAACATCACCTGGTTCCGCGGCGTGAGGCCATTGTAGGAGTGCGCCGCCGGCTCGGTATGATGATAGGCCTCGACCTCGACGATGATCCCGCCGACGCCGTCGACCAGCATGGTTGCACCGATCAAGTCGGGCGCGACCTCGTGCACGCTGCGTGCGAAAAAGGCACGCTTCAGCGCTTTGCCGAGCCGGGGTGTGGAAGGTTTCGAGACTGGAGCCATTCGAGGTGAGAATCGCCAGAGAACAGAGCAGGATATTGCCCATATCTGCCATGTTCCCTGAAGCGGGGCGAGCCGGGTTGCGATGCCCGGCGAGACCGACTAGGTAGGACTTGGTCAGACCGGACACCCCATGGTCGTTATTGTCGATACCATCTCGAACCCGCTGCGCCCACGTCACCCCGAAAAGGTGAATCGGCCCGATTCCGCTTCGCCGCCGAAGCCGGACTGGATCCGCGTACGCGCGCCCAACACCCGCGGCTATGCCGACACCCGCAACATCGTGCGCGCCAACGGCCTGCATACGGTGTGCGAGGAGGCAGGCTGCCCGAATATCGGCGAGTGCTGGGACAAGAAGCACGCGACCTTCATGATCATGGGCGACACCTGCACCCGCGCCTGTGCATTCTGCAACGTCAAGACCGGCATGCCGAACGCGCTCGACGCGGCCGAGCCGCAGAACGTCGGAGAGGCCGTGGCCAAGCTCGGGCTTGCCCATGTCGTCATCACCTCCGTCGACCGCGACGATCTCACCGACGGCGGCGCCGAGCATTTCGCCCAGACCATCCGCGCGATCCGCGCCGCGTGCCCCTCGACCACGATCGAGATCCTGACGCCCGATTTCCTGCGCAAGGAGGGGGCGCTGGAGGTTGTCGTCACGGCGAAGCCCGACGTGTTCAACCACAATCTCGAGACCGTGCCGTCGTGCTATCTCACGGTGCGGCCGGGCGCGCGCTATTTCCATTCGATCCGGCTGCTGCAGCGGGTCAAGGAGCTCGATCCCACCATCTTCACCAAGTCCGGCATCATGGTCGGCCTCGGCGAGGAGCGCCACGAGGTGCAGCAGGTGATGGACGATCTGCGTTCGGCCGACGTCGATTTCCTGACCATCGGGCAATATCTCCAGCCGACCCGCAAGCATCACGCCGTGATGCGCTACGTGCCGCCGGACGAGTTTTCGTCCTACGAGAAGGTCGCCTACACCAAGGGCTTCCTGATGGTGTCGGCGAGCCCGCTCACCCGTTCGTCGCATCATGCCGGCGAGGATTTTGCGAAACTGAAGGCCGCGCGGGCAGCAAGCGCCCGCTGAATCGCCATGCCCAATTTTTCGAGCAAGCGCCGTGTCGATCACAGCGCGTCCGAGATGTTTGATCTGGTCGCCGACGTCGAGCGCTACCCGGAATTCGTGCCGCTGTGCAGCGCGCTGAAGGTCCGTCAGCGTATGGCGAAACCCGACGGCACCGAGGTGCTGGTCGCGGACATGACAGTGTCGTTCAAGCTGGTCAGGGAATCCTTCACCAGCCGCGTGACGCTCGACCGTGCCAATCTGAAGATCCTGGTCGAATATCTGCAAGGTCCCTTCAGCAATCTGGAAAACCGTTGGACGTTCGAGCCCAAAGGCGAGAGCGTTTGCGATGTCGGCTTCTTCCTTGCCTACGAGTTCAAGAGCCGCATGCTGGCGCTCCTGATGGGCTCGATGTTCGACGCCGCGTTCGCGCGATTTTCCATCGCGTTCGAGAAGCGAGCGGATTCGATCTACGGACGGCGGAAGCTGGCGTCGTCGTAGTGGACGGGCACGCTCTCTCCTCCGTCATTGCGAGGAGCCCTTGCGACGAAGCTATCCAGAGCCTTTCCACTGAGGGATGCTGGATTGCTTCGCTCCGCTCGCAATGACTGAGGAGGCGGCGTCGACACTCTCCAACAACTCTCGTCCTCCGTCGCAGACACGGGTGTGCAGCCCCGCGGCGTGTCTCGCCCGAGCTTGGCTTTTGGCGTCGCCCCCAATTGCCAGAGGGCGCAGGGAAGACCGGGTGCCGGCTGGCACCCACGGTCCACTGTGCGAAGGTTGCGCTACGAGAGGCTGCACAGCGGCATACAGGTGAAGCCCAACACACGGCCTTCCCTGCGCAGTGGTTTGACGGCTTATGCCGAGTTCTCCCCGGGGAGCGATGCACTATTGCCCCCGTCGCCTTGCGGATGGCTGATGCGGATGCCCGGTCGGGCCGTCCACATCACCACAAGACTTGACGCACAGACCCCGGGCGTCAGGACGACACGGTTTTGCCGTACGCTAATAGCACCGGTCGTGTGCGCGACGCCTTCGCTCACAGTTTTGCCGCCCTGCGACGCCCTTCGCGCCGATGTGACTAGCGTCCACCGCAGCTCACCCCGCGTTCGTGACGATCGCGATACGCCCCTCTGACAGGGATGAGGTGGCGAAGGAATACGCCAAAGCCGAATTTCGGTAAAGTGGAATCTTTTCGCGCGAGCGGATTGACCCGTCATTTGGGTGTTTTGCCCGTCGGGCAACGCAAGGGATTGAAGCGCGGGGGGGGGGGGGGGGGGGGCCCGGCCCCCGGGGGGGGGGCCCCCCCCCCCCTTGTGGGAGGGGGCCAGCCCGCGGCCGGGGGGGACCCCCCCCCCGCCGGCGGGGGCGGCGGGG